>JAZKHF010000119.1:0-13028 GCA_040385545.1 Pseudomonadota bacterium | reverse complement strand
ACCCGGCCAAATATCGCAGCCGCGAGGAAGTGCAGTCGTACCGCGAAGGCCGCGACCCGATCGAACATGCCGCGCAGGCGCTCGAGAAGATGGGTGTCAGCGAAGATGATCTCAAGGCAATCGACAAGCAGATCAAGGACATTGTCGTCGAAGCTGCGAAATATGCTGAAGAAGCGCCGGAGCCGGATGCGGCCGAACTTTATACCGATGTGCTGGTGGAGTCGTACTGATGGGCATTGAACTCAAGATGCCCGCTTTGTCGCCGACGATGGAAGAAGGCACGCTTGCCAAATGGCTGGTCAAGGAAGGCGACAGCGTCGTTTCCGGCGACCTGCTGGCCGAGATCGAGACCGACAAGGCGACGATGGAGTTCGAGGCGGTCGACGAGGGCGTGATCTCCAAGATTCTGGTCGCCGAGGGGACCGACGGGGTGAAGGTCGGCACCGTGATCGCGTTGATGGGCGGGGAGGGCGAAGCCGCCGTCGCAGTGCCTCAGGCCGAGCCCGAAGCTCCTAAGCAGGACAGTCCTTCGACAAGCTCAGGACAAACGGAAGGCGAGGGGAGTTCGAAACCTAAGGCCGAAACCGGTACTGCTCAACTGACCCCGCGCGTTGCTGTTGATCCCGATGTTCAAGCCGGCACAAAGATGACCTCCACCTCAGTCCGCGAGGCGTTGCGCGATGCGATGGCGGAGGAGATGCGGCGCGACACCAGAGTGTTCGTGATGGGCGAGGAAGTCGCCGAATATCAGGGCGCCTACAAGGTGACGCAGGGCCTGCTGGAGGAATTCGGTGCGGCCCGCGTGATCGATACGCCGATCACAGAATATGGCTTTGCCGGGCTCGGCGCGGGCGCGGCGATGGGCGGATTGAAACCGATCATCGAGTTCATGACCTTCAATTTCGCGATGCAGGCGATCGACCACATCATCAATTCGGCGGCCAAGACCAATTACATGTCGGGCGGGCAGATGCGCTGTCCGATCGTGTTCCGCGGTCCCAACGGTGCCGCCAGCCGCGTCGGCGCTCAACACAGCCAGAATTACGGACCGTGGTATGCCTCCGTTCCCGGCCTGATCGTCATCGCGCCGTACGATGCGGCCGATGCGAAAGGCCTGCTCAAGGCTGCAATCCGCAGCGACGATCCGGTCGTGTTCCTGGAAAATGAGCTGTTATATGGCGTCAGCTTCGACGTTCCCGATGTCGAGGATTACGTTCTTCCGATCGGCAAGGCGCGGGTGATGCGCGAGGGCCATGATGTCACGCTGGTGAGCTATTCGATTGGTGTGGGGGTAGCGTTACAGGCAGCCGAAACGCTGGCGGGCGAAGGGATCGAGGCCGAAGTGATCGATCTGCGCACATTGCGCCCGCTCGACAAGCAAGCAGTGTTGACCAGCCTCGCCAAGACCAACCGTGTGGT
Organism: Pseudomonadota bacterium; assembly: GCA_040385545.1. Taxonomy (GTDB): domain Bacteria; phylum Pseudomonadota; class Alphaproteobacteria; order Sphingomonadales; family Sphingomonadaceae; genus Sphingomicrobium. The sequence continues at coordinate 11,609 of JAZKHF010000119.1, read as the reverse complement.
GGTGGTCGAGGAAGGCTGGCCGACCTGCTCGATCGCAAGCGAGATCATCGCGATCTGCATGGTGGAGGGGTTCGACGATCTCGATGCGCCTGTGCTTCGCGTGACCAACGAGGACGTGCCTCTCCCTTACGCCGCGAACCTCGAGAAACTGGCGCTGATCAAGGCGGTAGATGTCGTCGCGGCGGTGAAAGCGGTCACGTATCGTCGGTGAGGTTTTGGTCGTTGAGATGACGGACCGCGATCTCGTTCGGCACTACTGGCCGGTCGAGCTCCGTCCCGCCTTCGACGCCCTCTTCGCAATCGATGACGTCATGGGCGAGGTTGTGGCGAGCTCCACGCAGCCGGCGCTCGGCGCGATCCGGCTGGCCTGGTGGCGTGAGGCGCTGGAGCGTCTCGACCCCGAGAACCCGCCGCCAGAGCCGCGACTGCAGGCGGCGGCGCGGGAGCTGTTGAAACGCGGCGTGTCCAGGTCGCACCTCGCGGGGATCGCCGAGGGCTGGGCAACTTGGCTGGACGAGACGCCGGATCCGGACATGATTGCCGGTCGGGGGGAGTCGTTGTTCGCCGCGGGTGCGTGCCTGTTGCGGGCGACCGATCCACGACTTTTAGAAGCTGGATCGCTGTTCGCCTTCGGTAATGCAAAGCGGAGTGGCTTGGGCCCGTTCGACCATTCCAGATGGTCGATGCGGTTTGACCGTTCGTTGCGATCGTTGACCGCGTTCGCCGCTTTGGGTGCTCGCGACCTGCTGCAGGATCATCTCGAGCCGGAGGCGACGCCAGGACGAGCGCTGACCCTCATTCGTCATCGACTGACCGGTCGCATCACATGGCCGGATTGAACTTCGTCCGATTTGAGCATAGTCAAGTGAATGCCGGATCGCCCCCATGTTGGAGGCCCCATGCGTCGCATTCTCGCCGGTTCCGCCGCTTCTTTGTTTCTCGTCACGGGCGCTGTCCTGATCTGGCAGGGCCGCGCGGAAAGTCCCGCGGTGCCGCCTGCGCCGCAACCCAGGCTCGCCTCCGCCATGGCACCGGTCAGCCTGGCGCGGATCCCCGATGCGCCGTCGGCCGACCCCAAGTCCAAGGAAGAGAAGCGCTTTGCCCGCGCCGACAAGGATGAGGATGGGCGAATCACGCTTGCCGAACTGGTCGAACCGCGGCGCAAAGCTTACGCCAAGCTGGACCTGAATCAGGACGGGAAGTTGAGCTTCGAGGAGTGGGCGGTCAAGACGATCGACAAGTTCGGCGATGCGGATGCCGATAAGAGCAAGGCGCTGACGCCTGCCGAATATGCGACCACCGCGCCGAAGCGAAAGGCCAAGCCGGCCTGTGTCTGCGGCTAGCAACGATCTCCGCCGGGCAAAGAAAAGGCCGCGAAAGCAGATGCTTTCGCGGCCCAAACTTGGTTCGTCAGCTTAGGCGCTGGCGAGATTCACGGCGCTGGTCTTGCCGCGCTGATCCTGTTCCAGCTCGTACGAAACGCGCTGGTCCTGGGTCAGCGTCGACATGCCGGCGCGCTCAACGGCCGAAATGTGAACGAAGGCGTCGTTTCCGCCGCCTTCCGGCGCGATGAAGCCATAGCCCTTGGACTCGTTGAAAAATTTGACGGTGCCGATCGGCATAGTGATTTCCTTCTCTTGAAGCCCGACAATCGGGCCTTAGGAGCTAAGAGCAGCGTAGGGAAGGAATAGGGCCGCAAAGCGCCTGAAGACCAACATTTGCGACAAATAGCCAAAGCCATCTTACACATGTTCTGGCAAAATAGATACAGCCCTCGAAAATTGATGCCGAGCCGTTCTCGATGGCGGTGAAAGATGACGCTCTGGTTGGCCGATTTGCGCTTTCTGGCCGCATTGGTATAGTGCCGTTATGATGTTGAAAACCTTGACCTATACGAGCCTTGCCCAGCTCGATCTCAGTGCATCCGACCTGGAAGATATCCATCGCACGGCTCGCGCAATGAACGGGCTGAACGGGATTACCGGCCTGTTGATTTTCAATGGAACGCATTTTCTGCAGGTGATCGAGGGTGGGGAAGAAGCGGTCGACGCGCTGGTCGACAATCTACGCCGCGACAGGCGTCACACCGGCTTTGAAGTTCGCGATATATCCTTCGTCGAGGAACGCAGCTTCCCGGATTGGTCGATGGAGCTGGTGCGTGTCGAGGCGAGCTATTTCGAGGCCCGCGAGAACCTTGGGGACCGTCTGCCGGCGGCGATTGCGCCCCGGATTCGCGACCGTGTTCTGAACATGACGCAGTCGATCTCGCAAACCCTCAGCCTTTAAGCGGGTTCGCTGATCCGGCTCTGCTGGAGCCACTGCGCCAATGCCTCCCGCGCGCGGTCGGTGTAAAGTTTCTTGCGATCGGCCTTTTTTGACTTGGGCCCGTCAAGCGGTGGCATCAGGCCGAAGTTGATGTTCATCGGCTGATAGGTTTCGGCATCCGCCCCACCGGTGATGTGGGCGGCAAGCGCACCGAGCGCCGTTTCCGGCGGCGGCGAAGCGACAGTCTGCCCACGCAACTCGGCAGCGGCGAAGCGGGCGGCGAGGAGGCCGATGGCGGCGCTTTCGACATAGCCTTCACAACCGGTAATCTGTCCGGCAAAGCGGATGTGAGGTAAGGACCTGAGCCGCAATTGACCGTCCAGAAGCTCGGGCGAACGGATGAAGCTGTTGCGGTGTATCCCGCCAAGCCGTGCGAACTCTGCATTCTCCAGCCCCGGAATCGTTCGGAAAATTCGCACTTGCTCGGCATGTTTGAGCTTGGTCTGGAAGCCGACCATGTTCCACAGCGTGCCGAGCGCATTGTCCTGCCGAAGCTGGACGCAGGCATAGGGCCAGCGCCCGCTCGGATGTTCAGGCGTCGCCGTATGCGGATTGTCGAGGCCGACGCCCTTCATCGGTCCGTAGCGGAGCGTTTCGACCCCGCGTTCGGCCATGACTTCGACCGGCATGCAGCCCTCGAAGTAGGGCGTGTCCTTTTCCCATTCCTTGAACTCGGTCTTCTCTCCGTCATTCAGCGCGGCGACGAAATTGTCATACTGCGCTTTGGTCATCGGGCAGTTGATGTAATCCTTGCCGCCCTTGTCCCAGCGCGCCGCCATCCAGCAGATGTCCATGTTCACGCTGTCGCGATGGACGATAGGGGCGATGGCGTCGAAGAAAGCGAGCGCGTCCTTGCCAGTGGCGGCGGCGATCGCGTCGGCCAGGCCGGGCGCGGTTAGGGGGCCGGTGGCGATGATCGTCGACCCGGAGGCGGGGAGGGTGTCGATCCGCTCGCGTACGACAGTGATATTGGGATGGGCGGCGATGAGTGATGTTACTTCGTCCGCAAATGCCTCGCGATCGACCGCCAGCGCGGATCCGGCGGGCACCTTGTGCTGATCGGCCGCGGCCATGATCAGCGAGCCGAGGGTTCGCATTTCCTGATGGAGCAACCCGACCGCGTTATTCTCGGCATCGTCGGACCGGAAGCTGTTGGAGCAGACCATCTCGGCCAATTGGTCACCGTCATGCGCGGGGGTGGTATCGCCGCCCCCGCGCATTTCGCTTAGCCGCACGGTGATACCTGCCTCGGCCAGCTGCCAGGCGGCCTCGGATCCGGCCAGCCCGCCGCCAATGATGTGAATGTCATGGTTCATGTCCTGCCCTTATCCACTCATCCCGGGCTTGTCGAAGGACGTTCAGCGACAGCCACGGGACGAGCAATCGGCTGGAATGGACTCAAACCTCGGCGGGCTCCTCGGCCTTGGTGTGAGTCACAATCAGTTTTTCGATGTCGGGAATCGGGCGGCCGGTCATTTCCTTGTCGATCTCACACACTACGCGACGTGCAGCCTCCTTGTGTAATTGCTTGCGCAACTCGCCCAGGGTCTTGGGTGGGGCAATGATCGCAAGCGCGTCGAAATCGTTGGTGAGGGCGCGCTTGTTGACCTCCTCTGCCGCAGTCTTGGCCCAGCGATCTTCCTCCAGCTGATGAAAATCAGTTTCCTCGTAGCTGGACCGGCTGGCGCCAGATGACTGATGGGTCGTTCCGGGCGCGTCGGTTTTCATCTCGCCGTCGCTCTGGTCCGTGCGCTCGTCATGCGCCTCGGTCCGCAGGTCGATCTGGTTTACGTCGCCATGGTTGCGGAAGAACAGTGTCTTGCGGCCGTCAGTGACGAGGACGAGGGCGAGGTGGGCTAGGGGCATTGAAGTCTCCTGTAAGTGACGTCGAATCAACGCCCCCGGCCGCTCGTGCGTTCCTTATTCGGTCGGCACCTCATTTTCACCTGACGCCAGATCGTCACCGATGGTCGCATCGTCGGGCGGTGCGGTCTCGTCGCTAATGGCGATGTCGATTTCTTCCGCTTCGCTTTCGTCGATCTTGGCGACAGACACGACATGCTCGTTCTTGTCGACGCGAAAGATGGTGACACCCTGAGTATTGCGACCCGCGATGCGGATGTCGCCGACAGTGGTGCGGATGACCTTGCCCTGGTCGGTCACCAGCATCAAAGCCTCGCCCGGGGTGACCGGGAAGCTGGCAACAACCCCACCATTGCGGTCGGAAGTCACGATGTTGGTGATGCCCTGGCCGCCGCGGTTGGTGCGGCGATACTCATAGGTCGAGCTACGCTTGCCATAGCCGTTCTCGGTGACCGTCAGCAGGAATTGCTCCTTGGCCGCGATTTCGGCGTAGCGCTCGTCGGTTAGCCCTTCGGCGGAGCTATTCTCCCGCCAGGACGGCGATCGCAGATAGGCCTCACGTTCGGCCTGCTCAGTTCCCGCGCGGCGCAGGATCGACATGGAAATGACCCGATCGTCGCCCAGCAGGCGAACGCCGCGGACACCCATCGACGATCGACTCTGAAACTCGCGCACGTCGGTCGATCGGAAACGGATCGCCTTGCCGTTCTTGGTTGCGAGCAGGACGTCATCCTCCTCGGTCAGCAATTCGACCGCGATCAGGCAGTCTCCGCTATCCCCAGGACCGTCTTCCTCCTCACCGTCGTCGGCGGCGCCGAATTTCATGGCGATCTTGCCGGCGGTGGGGATGTTGGTGAAGGCATCCATCGAGTTGCGTCGCACCGTGCCCTTGGCAGTGGCGAACATCAGGTGGAGATTGCCCCACTCGGCCTCGTCCTGCGGCAAGGCGAGGACGGTCGAGATCGTCTCACCCTCGGCCAGTGGCAGGATGTTGACCATCGGCCGGCCCTTGGCGGTCGGACCGCCCTCGGGCAGCTTCCACACCTTCATCCGGTATACGCGGCCGGTCGAGGAGAAGAACAGGACCGGATTGTGGGTCGAGGTGACGAACAGGGTGGTGACGACATCCTCGTCCTTGGTCGACATGCCGCTTCGACCCTTGCCGCCGCGCTTCTGCTCGCGGAACAGGGCCAGAGGCGTGCGCTTGATGTAGCCGGTCATGGTCACGGTCACGACCATGTCCTCGACCTCGATCAGATCCTCGTCGTCGAGGCCGTCGAACGCGCCGGCCAATTCGCTCTTGCGCGGGGTCGAGAATTCCTTGTCGACCTCGTCCAGTTCCGCGCGCATCACTTCGTACAGGCGGGCGCGGTTGCCGAGAATTTCGAGCAGTTCGGCAATGGCCGTGGCCAGCCCTTCCAACTCGCCGCCAATCTCCTCACGGCCGAGCGCGGTGAGGCGGTGGAGGCGAAGCTCGAGGATCGCGCGGACCTGGGTCTCGCTAAGGCGATAAGTGGTGCCGGCAGCCTGCGGCTCGATCGCCTCGACCAGCATGATGTACTGGCGGATTTCGGCGATCGGCCAGTCGCGGCTGATCAGTTTCTCGCGCGCCTCGGCGGGGCTGGCCGAACCGCGAATGAGCTTCACCACTTCATCGAGGTTGGTGACGGCAACCACCAGGCCAAGCAAGATGTGAGCCCGGTCTCGCGCCTTGGCGAGCTCGAACTTGGAGCGGCGGGTGATCACTTCCTCGCGGAACTTGACGAACGCCTCGATGATGTCGCGCAGCGCCAGCGTCTCGGGCTTGCCGCCGCGGATTGCGAGCATGTTCGCGGGGAAGGAGGATTGCGCCGGGGTGTGGCGCCACAATTGGTTGAGCACGACCTCGGCGGTGGCGTCGCGCTTCAGTTCGATAACAATCCGGACACCGAGCCGGTTGGACTCGTCGCGGATGTCGGACACGCCCTCGATGCGCTTGTCCTTGGCGGCTTCGGCGATCTTTTCGACCAGGCCGTTCTTGCCGACCTGGAACGGGATTTCGGTGAGCACGATCGAGCGGCGGTCGTTGCGGCCTTCCTCGACATGGGCGCGGCTGCGCTGGAGGATCGAGCCGCGACCGGTGGTGTAGGCGGCGTGGATGCCGGCCTTGCCGAGGATGATCGACCCGGTCGGGAAATCGGGGCCGAGGACATATTCCATCAGCCCTTCCGAGGTGATCGTCGGATCGTCGATGAACGCGCGGCAGGCGGCGATCACTTCGCCGAGATTGTGCGGCGGGATGTTGGTTGCCATGCCGACCGCGATTCCGCCGGCACCGTTGACGAGGAGGTTGGGGAAGCGCGCGGGCAGGACCTGCGGCTCGCTTTCGGACGCGTCGTAATTGGGGGTGAAGTTGACCGTGTCGCGGTCGATGTCGCCGAGCAGGAAGTTGGCGACCTTGGCCAGCCGCGCCTCGGTGTAGCGCATCGCGGCCGGGGGATCGGGATCCATCGATCCGAAATTGCCCTGTCCGTCGATCAGCGGCACCCTGAGCGACCAGTCCTGGGTCATCCGGGCGAGCGCGTCGTAAATCGCGCTGTCGCCATGCGGGTGATATTTACCCATGACGTCACCGACGATGCGGCTCGACTTGCGATAGGCCTTGCCCGCGACATAGCCCGCTTCCTGGCAGGCGTAGAGAATGCGGCGGTGGACCGGCTTTAGCCCGTCGCGGACGTCGGGCAGGGCGCGCGCCACGATCACGCTCATGGCGTAATCGAGGTAACTGGTCTTCATCTCCTCCACGATCGAGATCGGGGCGATATGATCACCCGAGGGGGGCATTCCGGAAGGAGCGGGGATGTCGTCGACGGGGGGCTCGGTGGCCAAGATTATTCCAGTCTTGTTGGTCTAAAACAGGTGCGGAGAATCGCCTGCGCCAAGCGCTAGCGGCCCCCGCGATCCTGCTAGCCGATCAGGGTCCTAAACGCCACCCCGCGCACGTGCCCGCACGCGTATGCGCGAGGGTGATTCAGTCGCGCACGAACAATGGTTTGTCGTGGGTCGATCCGTCGGGTTCGTAGCGCCAGCCATCGGCATCAAAAGCGGGCAGCGCGGCTGGTTCGGCAACCCTTTCCTCGCACAGCCAGCGTGCCATCGCACCGCGCGCAACCTTGGCGGTGAAGCTCTGGAATTGCAGGCCCTTGGCGGTTCGAACCCGAAAGTCGGGGGCGATGACGCGGATCGTCTTGGGCAATTGCCCTTTGACCACCGCGAAATATTCGTTGCTGGCCAGATTGATCAGCAGTTTCGATCCGTCGGCGCGCAAATCCGCGGCGAGCGCTTTTGCTACCCTGTCCCCCCAATGATCGGTCAACCTTCCTGTATTTGGCGCCCATTTGGTCCCCATCTCAAGACGATAGGGCCGAATGCTGTCGAGCGGTCGGAGGATTCCGTACAGGCCGGAGAGGATGCGCAGATGGTCCTGCGCATAAGCAATCGTATCGTCGTGCGCGCTGGTGGCGTCGAAACCGCGATAGACGTCACCGGCAAAGGCGCGGATCGCGGGACGCTTGTCGGCACGGGCAAATCGCTTGAAGCGCTGGTGATTGAGCTCCGCGAGGGCGGGCGAAATGTGCATCACGTCGCCCAGGCCCCTGGCCCCGATCCCGGCGGCGGCGCGCGCGATGCGCCCGGCTTCGGCGGAGAATTTAGGGCGGGTCGGCTCGTCGCTGAACGGGCTGTCGAAATCGAGGGTTTTGGCGGGGGACAGAAGAACGATCATGCGCACGGCGCTACCCGTCGCCGCGCTTGCCGTCAAAGCCCATCATAAGCTATTGATAAAACGTCATTCAATTGGCATTCAGCGCGTAGGTCGCAACAGCGGTTGGCACCCAATCGCCGCGGGTCTATGGCCGTCACGGCATTGTCATCATCAACCGCGCGCACTCGCGATGCGCGGAACAGGAGAATTCCATGAACGTCACAACCAAAATCTGCCTAGCCGCGCTAGCCACATCGGTCGCCTTTCCGGCGCTTGCCCAGCGCATTCCGGTCGGCGGCAGCAGCACCAACACCAAGCCGACCGAAAATTCGCGCGAACAGATGACAACCGAGGTCCAGACCTCGGCGGCGACATCCTCAACTGGACGCAAGCTCGACATTTCCAAGGGCGCGCAAAAGGCGCTGGTTGAACTTCAGACCGCGGTCAACGCGAATGATACGGCAAAGATTCCCAGCCTGCTCGCCGCTGCTCAAGCCGTGGCCAAGACCAATGACGACAAATTCTTCGTCGCTACGAACCAGACCAAGGTTGCATTGGCCGCTAACGACCTCGCCGGCATCCGTGCCGGAGTTGACGCGCTGCAGGCTTCGGGAGTCGCCGAAACGCCTGACCTGGTTGCTCGCTACACCGACTTGGGCAAGCGGTACAAAACGGCGGGTCAGGTCGATCAGGCGGTTGCCATGCTCGACAAGGCAATGGCGCTCAACCCCAACAGCGTCCCGACGCTGATCAATCTGGCCAGCATTCGCGATGCGCAGGGCCAGAAGGCCGAAGCGGTGGCGCTGATGCAGAAAAGCTTCCTCGCCAGCAAGGCGACGGGCACCAAGGTCGAGGAAGGCAATTACAAGTTTGCCGCCGGTCTCGCTTATGCCCAGCGCCTGCCAATCGCCAACGACGTCGCTCGGGAATGGGTCGCGGCGTATCCTTCCGCTGCCAGCTGGCGCGATTCACTGCGTATTTATCGCGATCTGAACCGCCCGCAGCAGGGGCAACTGATCGACCTGATGCGCCTCGCCCGGGCGGCCAATTCGCTTAATGGCGAGAATGATTATTTCACGCTCAGCAACGCGTTGGTAAGTGCTGGAAAGCTGGCCGAAGCCAAGGCCGTCCTTGCGGAAGCGAAAGCCGCACCCGGCGTGGATGTAACCAAGAGTCAGTTTACCAGCCTCAACGCGAAGGCGGCAGCCGCACCCGGACGCGCGGCGATCGATGCGACGGCCAAGACGGCCCTTGCCGGTGCCAATGGGAAAGCCATGGTCGATGCTGGCGATGCGCTTTACGGTGTCGGTGCCTATGCCGAGGCCGTGCCGCTTTACCGCGCGGCGCTGACCAAGGGCGCGGACGCAGGAACCGCCAACCTCCGCCTGGGTATGGCGCTGGCGCGATCGGGCGATAATGCTGGCGCGACCGCCGCCCTCAACGCAGTGTCCGGACCGAGCGCCGAGATTGCGCGCTACTGGTTGTTGTGGCTGTCCAGCAAGGGTTGACCAGCATATTTCGCTGAACGAGTGACGGGCACCGGACTGGATCCGGTGCCCGTTTCATATATGCGTACATTTGTGCCAAATCGGGATGGTTAACCGACCTCCGCTACCGCCTCTGCCGCCCTTGGGTGATGGCTTGCCCCCAAAGGCCTTTGCCTGAGACGGAGAATGCGAAGCGTGTGGTTCGATGATCGCCTGGCCACAGTATTGTCACAGCCGGTCAGCTCACCGCATGATCGCGCTGTTCGCTGGCGGCAGCTGGTCGATCTAGTCGCGCGCGCCGATCAGCAAGCGGACCGCGAACTGCTTGACAAGGCATTGGACGTGATCCGGAACGACCAGAACGCGATCCGCGCCTCACTCCGTGCGGCCGCCGCACGGTCGATCGCCGGATCGCCGATCCCGCTGGCGCTACTCACGGTATTTGCGCAAGACACGCTTGCGATCGCGGCGCCGCTGATTGCCTCCGCCTCGCTCTCCGGAGAGGCGCTTGACCATTTGCGGGCCGCTGCTTCGCCCGATGTACGCCGTTTCCTCGACAGCCTGAGCAAATCGGCCGCGCAAGCCGGAGTTTCTCAACCTGAATCCGCACCAGAGCCGCCGCCCGCCGCCAAGCCGGTAGCCGACGCGATTCCGTCGATCACGGAAGTTGTCGCGCGAATTGAACAATTGCGTTTGATCCGGGAAGTGCCAACGCCAGCGCGCCCGCCAACGCCAACGCCAATACCTTCGCCCTCCGCGCCGTTGCCACCACCAGCGGCATCGCCATTATTGCCACCTTATCGACCGACTTTTCGAGCCGAGCAGCCTTCCCGCGCCCCGGAGTTTCCGGTTCCCGCGTTGTTTCGTTGGGAATGTGGTGCCGGCGGCGACATCGAGTGGGTCGAAGGTGCACCGCGCGGACCGCTGATCGGGCGATCGATCGCGCTGACCGACACGGAATGGGAAGTCGACGATTGTCTCGCGCAGGCCTTCGCCATCCGCGCCCCGTTCCGCGACTGCCTGCTTAACCTGGGCACCGATGGTTTACTTGCTGGCGAATGGCAGATCAGCGGTGTGCCGGCCTTTGCGTCCAACGATGGGCGCTTCATGGGTTATCGGGGAATTGCCAGCCGCGCCATGCCCGAGCCTGAACCCTTGGCGCCACGATCCGAGAGCGGCCTGTCCTTGGGTCATGACGCCCTCCGTGAGATGATCCACGAAATCAAGACACCGCTCAACGCAATTATCGGTTTTGCCGAGATCATCGGCGGCCAATATTTCGGCCCCGCCCACAGCCGCTATCGCGAGCGAGCAGCCGAAATCGTGAGCAACGCGGGATCACTGCTGGAGGCGGCCGAAGACCTTGATTTCGTCGCCCGATTGCAATCCGCCAGAGAGGCTGTCGGTGACGGGACGAACTTTGCCAGCTTTTTCCCGGTTTTCGCTGATGGGCTGGTCGCCAAGGCCGCAGCGCGCTCGATAGAGCTTCTGATCGATGCTCCAGAGCCCGCTGTTACTTCCAAGCTTGATCCCGAGTTGTCGGACCGATTGCTGCGACGCTTTACCGAAGCGATTCTCGCGGCCTCGGCGGCGAATGAGCAACTGACCTTGCGCTTGCGGCGCTTTGACGATCGGATTGCGATCAGCCTGACTCGTCCAAGGGCCACCATCATGGCCGGGAAACAGCAATTGCTCGATCCGGAATTCACCATCGGTGGTACCGATCGGGCCCTGCTCGGGCTCGGCTTCTCGATGCGGCTGATCAACGGCCTGGTTGGAATTGCGGGGGGCGCGCTCGACATTGATGACGCGCAGTTCACGCTGAGCGTGCCGCGACGGACCTGACAAGTGCAGCCGAACACTTGGCAACCGACGGCGTTGGACAGGTTGGTGGGCCCGGAGGGACTCGAACCCCCAACCTAGCCGTTATGAGCGGCCAGCTCTAACCAATTGAGCTACAGGCCCCCGGTGCATCCGCGCGGCGCAATGCCCCTTCGCTTCGCTTCAGGATCATCAAAATAAGAACGTCCCCCGGACGTTCATATTTTGATGATGGTCGGGGAGACAGGATTCGAACCTGCGACCCTCTGGTCCCAAACCAGATGCGCTACCAGGCTGCGCCACTCCCCGACTTGTTGCGTCCGATAGAGCGCAAGTCACCTGCGGTCAAAGGCCGATACGGTTAATTGCTA
>JAZKHF010000118.1:0-23992 GCA_040385545.1 Pseudomonadota bacterium | reverse complement strand
TCGAGGCCTATTTCAAGCGCATCGGCGGCTGGATGACCCGCGCCGACCTCGCCGCGCACCAGGCCGCGTGGAGCACCCCCGCGACGACCAATTATCGCGGGGTCGACGTCCACGCCATTGCCGAGAATACGCAGGGGCTGGCAACGCTGCAGATGCTGAACATGCTCGAACGCTTCGACATGAAGGCGGCGGGCTTCCAGACCCCACTCGCGATTCATCTCGGCGCCGAGGTCAAGCGCCTCGCTTATGAGGATCGCGCGCGCTGGTATGGCGATCCCAACTTCTCGAAGGTCCCCATCGACTGGCTGGTCTCCAAGGCCTACGCCGCCGAGCGCGCCAAGCTGATCCGGCCCGACCGCATCAACCCCGACATCCGCCCCGGCAATGCCCCGTCGCAGGGTGACACCACTTACTTCAGCGTCGCCGACAGCAGCGGCATGATGGTCTCGCTCATCCAGTCCAACTTCCGCGGCATGGGCTCGGGGCTCGTCGCCGACGGGCTCGGCTTCATGTTCCAGGACCGCGGGCAACTCTTCTCGCTGAAGAAGGGCCATCCCAACGTTTATGCGCCAGGCAAGCGTCCCTTCCAGACGATCATCCCCGGCTTCGCCACTCGCGACGGCAAACCGTGGCTGTCGTTCGGTGTGATGGGCGGCGGGATGCAGCCGCAGGGCCAGGCGCAGATCATCATGAACCGCGTCGACCACGGCCTCGACGGCCAAGCCGCGGGCGATGCGCCGCGCTGGCAGCATGAAGGCAGTTCGGAAAGCATGGGCGAGGATGACAAAAGCATCGGCGGCACGGGCGTGCTCAGGCTCGAGACCGGAGTTCCCGACGCCACCGCGCTGGCGCTCGCCGAAATGGGCTGGCGACTGGGCGCGTCGGACGGTGGCTTCGGGCGCTATTCGTCGATCGAACGCCGCGAAAGCAATGGCGAACGCGTCTACGCCGCCGCCTCGGACGTGCGCGCGGACGGTCTCGGGCTCGCTTATTGACCGTCGAAGCGGGCTCTCGACGTCGACCGCGCATCCGATCGGCGTCGGCCGTCGCTCCGGAGACCGGTGCTATCTATGGCGTTGTGGTTTTCGCCAGAGCGTTGCGCTGATAATCCGTTTTTGGTTGATGTCCGCTCTCCAACGGTCCCGGCCATGACCGGCATCGACCCATGGCGGGCGAGCGAGGTGGCTATGACCGTTAGATGAGCGATGACCACAACGGCTTAGACGCGAGCGCTGGTTGCCTGCCTGCGATGCTTTGCGGAGTGCCCATTTTATTCGTCCTGCTGTACCATCAAGCAATTGGGGCTCTTGCAGAGAACCCAGCTTCAGGGAAGATTGTCCGTGAGAGTAAGTGATAATCGAACTCTTCGACGAGTGGATACGCTTCAATCTTGCAGATGAGTGCTGGGGAGCTGAGTGGCGCGAATATGAAGCCAGCCGTCTCGCTTCCATTAGTCTAGTCGAGCGGGCAGCAATGTTCGCTTTCCACCCGTTCTTTTCAGTTCGTATTTAGCTTACTGAGCCGCCACAATTCGTCCTTGTCATCGAATGTCTGCTATGGGTCGATAGCCGACGGTGGCGCGACCTTCGTCCCCTCAATTCACCGTCAGCGCGAGGCCATAGGCGGCATATTCATCCGCGATCGTAGGGCTGAGGCGAAGCGCTTCTTTTAGGTCGGCCGCGGCACGAGCGGATTCGTTCAGCTTCTCATAAGCAAGCGCCCGCCCGAAATAGGGCGAGGCGCCGGTGTGGCGATCGATAGCCTTGCCATAAGTAGTGACCGCATCTCGGTGACGGCCGAGGCGAAGCTGCACGAAGGCCAAACTGTCGAGCACGGGACCGTTATCCGGTTCGAGCTTTAGCGCCTGGTGGCAGTCGGCCAGCGCGCTGTCGAGCAGGATGTTGGCGGTCGCCTGTTGCCAGCACAGGGAATTAAATTCGCCCGACTTCGTCGCCTTGGCGCGAATGGCGGCGATGCCACGCTCAGCCGCGGCACGATCCCCGGCGCGGTACTGTGCAATGGTTCGGCGCAATCTCAGCTGCGGATTGTCGGGGGCGAGCTTGAGTGCTCGGTCGTAGATCGGCAGTGAGGCCGCGAACTGCCCAACTTCGGTCAATGCCGCGGCCTTGGCGGCAAGCGCCTCGGGCTCGTCCGGACCCAGCACGAGGGCGCGGTCGAGGTCCGACAAGCGCTCGGTTTGCTCCGAGCGAGGCCGGGCCTCGGCTCGGTTTACATAAATGTACCATTCTGGCTTTATCGCGAGCGCACGCGCAAACGCCTGGTCGGCCTCGCCCCATTGTCCGACATTCGCCAAGACGCGGGCGGCGGTGACTTGCGCCATTACCGACCCCGGCTCCTTGGCGGCAATGATTCGGGCTTCTGCGGCCGCGTCCTCGACGCGACCAAACGCCATCAGAAAATTGGCCCGCAGCAGACGTCGATCGCTTGTATCTCCCAGCTTGAGCAACGCGTCAATATCGGCAAGGGCCCGTGCTGGATCCTTGAGGGTGCGGTAAATACGGGCCCGGTGCGTCAGCGCGAAGGAGCTCGATGGGTCCACCGCAAGCGCCTGACTGTAGAAGCGCAAGGCGGTTGGCCAGTCGGCCTTGAACTCGGCTTGCAGCCCACGCGCGCGAGCGATCACCGGGTTGGCAGAATTCACCTTGGCCGCCGCTATCAAGTCCAAGTCCGCCGCTCGGTCGTTGCGCTGCCAGACATAGCTTAGCCCGCGATTGGCAAGGGCCCATTCGTCATCGGGAGTGGCCGCGAGAACAGCAGTGAACTCAGCAATCGCCTGATCATATTTAGCGAAATTGAGGTACATGAACCCACGTTGTTGATGCTCGCGGGCAGAACCAGCCGGCTTTGCCTTCAACGCTTCCATGTCTGCTTCGGACGGCCCGTAATTGGCAGGCAATCGGAGTGCGACCGCACCGTCGGCGATCGCCTTCAGGCGCGCTTCACTGGCACGGGCAACGATAGCGGTGACCTCGGACGCGAGGGTGCGGGTGCTCGTATCAACCAGCAAGGCGCCACCGACAAAACGAACCGAACGCTTGAATTCGGCACCAGCGAGCTGCTCGTCGACGTTGTGCCGGGGGAGGTCGGTCTGCGCCGGAAAGCCCTCGGGCAATTTCACGCGGATCGACGTACGGTTGAAGGCTGGATATTCGACCGCGTACGGCACGTCATGCAGCGCGCCAGTGGGACGATCGAGGTCGGGGGTATAGCCGATGCTTGATGCGGGTACGTAGAGAAAACCGTCGGACCAGTCGGGTTTGAGCGTGCCAGCGATTTCCATCCGGAGTTGGCGGCTGTCGCGGTCGAAGGTGTAGCGGCCCGATTGCAAGGTGACGTCGCTGAACTGGTCCTGCAGGTAAGCCCGGTAGAGTTCCTGCCGCTGTTCCTCGCTGGCGCCCGCGAGCATGCCATTGAGCGCAACCGCGAAATCACCACGCAGGGTGCTGGTGATCCGCGCTGGGGCAGCGACGTACAGACCCTTGCTGGCATCGATCTCGGCCACTTGATCGGTGAGTGGCGCGACAAGTGGCTCAGGGACGATCCGCACAAGCTTGGCATTGCGGACGAGCGGCAGCCCCCAGCCGAAGTTCGGCGTTTGCAGGTCGACCAGATGAACGTCGCCGTTGCGCGTGCCATCGAGCCAATAGGGGCGCCCGGCCAGCGTGGCCCGGACGAGCACATGATTGAACATGCCGACCGCGGGCAGGCGCTCGGCGATGATGTCACCGACTGCGGCGTTGACCACCACGGGCTCGGCGGGGACGCCCAGTTCCCGAAGCAGACCGAGCAACAGCGCCGTCTTCGCCTTGCAGTCGCCGTACCGGCGCGACCAGGTCTGCTCGGCGGTTGCCGGCATCAGGCCCCCAACCCCCATCAGCAGCGCGACGTACCGGACGCGTTGCTGGACAAGCTGGAGTGCCTGCTCCGCGCGAACCGTGGGATCGGTCGATGCCGCCTTTATTCGATTGACCTCGTCGCGCAGGGGTCCGGTGGCCGGAATCATCGACGTCTGGTCGTACAGCGGGCGCAGCAGATCGGCGACGTCGGCCCAAGTGGAGAAGTCGCTGGCCTCACCAAGCCTACCGAGGCGAAAGCGAACGGGCGCGCTCTTGGGTGTGAGCCACGGCCGCACGTTCCCACGCGAAAACTCGATACCGCGCGCAGTGCCCGCTCTGAACTCGACACCCTTGGGGAGGTCGCCGCTGGTCTTGATCTTGATGGGCAATCCGGCCGGCCAGCTGAGGCGGGCGCGGGCCACTGTCGCCTGGCTCGCGTTCCAGTCGGCAAACGACGTCTCGACATGATTCTTGAGGATCGGGTCCTCGTGCACGGTGGTCTGGGCCAAGACCACGATGTCGCCTTCCTGCAGCCCTTCGGGCTGGATGTTGGCGGTCAGCACGCCATCGAAGGTCGCCTGTTCAAGATTGGCCTCGCGGCGAAGCGTGGTGAACTTCTGTCCGCTGGCGAGCACGTCGATCACCTGCGTCCCGCGCATGATTTGCAGCTTGTGCACGGTGGTCGTGTCGGTGTCGGGAGACCAGGAGACCGACAGGTTGCCCGCCGGAAGGCCTTCAGGCTTGACGATCCGGTAGGCGACACTGGTGTAGCGGCTGATACGGCCCGCCTCGAGCCAATATTGCTGGTCGTCCAGGAGCACTTCGATAGGCGCATCGATCGCCGCCTTCGGCTTGGGCACAGCCAAAGCGCTGACCCAAGCCGGCGGAGGTCCGAACTTGAGCGCATCGGCAGCCAGCGCGGGTGCACCACAGAGGCCAGCGACGACGAATAGCAAACGATGGCCGAAGATCCGCACGGTCGATACTCCCCCTGAGCGCGCGAGAATACAGCTTGGTCGCGGCGAGGCAAGCGAAACCCCTTGGGGTGCCAAGTAATTCAGCGAACCAGCAAAATCCTTGAGGCCAACGTCTGCTTAGGGTGGAAAGCGGACATTACGCGCGACTTCCGTTCTACGGGAGAAAGGCAATCACTTCCTTGTCGCAGCGTGAAGTGTGATCAGCGAGTTTATAGACTTCATTGGCAAGCGGATGCTGCAGGGCAGCTTCACGCTCTAATATCACGCCAAGAAATCCTGAAGACCACCCTGTTTCCTGTCCGTTGGCTATCGTGACGTTCGTCGCAGATCGATCAGACCCGAGATCGAAAACAATTGCTGTGCGCGTCGCTGGTTGGCCCAGCCGGGCGTACTGTCGGGTACTGATGTGATCGGAGTGATCCATACGGCTAGGGAACACGAAGTCGTCCAAAGAGCCGCTGCGGCGCTCCAGCCAATCAAGCAAGCTCGTTCTCGCGGATTCGAGCAGCTCGAACTGCACAGGCCTTCCTGTTTTCTGCTGAACTACGATGGCTCGCTGGCGTATGCGACCACCGCTCACCAACTCGCCGATCCGGACCTTCATCAGATCACAGCGGCGTAGCTTACTGTCGATCGCAAAATCTAACAGCGCTCGATCTCGGAGCCGGCGCTCTTGCTCTAACCAGAAACGCCAGCCCAGTCCTGCTTCGGAGAGAGCGGCCTCTTTGCTCCGAGCTTCCGACCAGCATTCCACGCGGGACGACAGTCCTGTCCGAGATCATAGATACAGTCCCATGGTTTATCTCCATCGGCCATGAGCGGTCGAGGCTGAAACGAGCGTGCAGAAGCTATGTTTGGCCGTTAGCAGGCCGTTCGTTCTTGGGGCCGAGGCTAAAAGTGGCTGGCGGAGATTTTTTATTGATCCGACCCATACCAAGGCGTAATTTGCCGCCAAGAGGGTGCAACCTTCCCGGCTCGACCGGGGTAGAGGAGGCCTTCCACGGCCCATTACAACGGCTCTCCATTTGGCGACTTTTCCCTGGCTCCTCCGAGAGGCGAGAGGATCTGGGCAGCATCGCGAAAACTCGCCTGTCTGGTGATTGTCGCTCTGGGGCTCGTAGCCGGGGGGATTGTCGGAGCCGCGCCGCCCGCGCCAACACCGCTCGGTCCCGTTAATGGCGCCAGCGTCACGGTTCCCGCGACGATGTCGTGGTCGGCGGTGCCCGACCCGAGCGGGGAGACGATCATCGGCTATAATTGGAAGGTCAGCCAATCGCCGAACATGACACCGCTCGTCTTCGCCGACTCAACCGGCGGCACGACCACCCAGGACACGCTGAGCGGATTGGTGGCGGGCACGTATTTCTGGCAGGTCCAGTCGGTCAGCAATACGGGCCAGCAAGGCGAATGGTCGTCCGAACAAGGCTTCACGATCAGCGGAGCGGGCCCGGGCACGCAAGCCACCCCCGTACTCAACCCGACGCGCGGCTATTCGACCTTCCATCCGCTCGAAAGCGTCCACTTCAGCTGGAGCGCGGTCGCGGGCGCGCCGACCTTCCGCCTCGAAGTCTCGAACGATCAGAACTTCTTCCTGAGCAATCCCGCCGTGATGTCGTTCGCGAATGACAATATCCGCGCGACCAGCGACGGCTTCGTCCATCATCCCAGCCTCGGCGAAGGCACGTTTTACGCGCGCGTGTTCGCCACCGATTCGGATTTCACGGGCGGCATCCGCAGCCTGCCCTCCAATGTCATTGAATACTCCGTCTTCTACAACAATCCGATCGGCCCCGCGCCGGTGCTTATCGCGCCGGTCAACAACGAGATCCTGACGCTGCCGGTGACGCTCGAATGGGCGCACGTCCCCAATCCGCAGGTCATGGGCTATGTGTGGGAAGTCGCCACTGACCCCGGCTTCACCAAGATCGAGGCGTTCAACAATCAATATACCGAGCCGCGCGCGGTGATGCTGTCCTTGACCGCGGGGGCCAAATATTGGCGCGTGCTCTCGCAACATGGCCTTTCGTCGTACAATCCCCCGACGGGGGCCAGCACCAACGCCAACACCGCCTGGTCGGCGACGGGCCGGTTCACGATCAGCTCGGCGCCCGCGGTCCCGGTGTCGATCGCGCTCCAGGGCGTCGACCAGCCGCAAATCGTCTACAGCGGGGTCCGCCGCTATGTTTGGGTACAGATGAGCGCGGCGGTCGCTGCGGGCGGCGCAACGGTGTCGCTGAGCAGCTCGAACCCGACGCTGGCGCCGATGCCGGCAAGCATCGCCGTGCCCGGCGGTTCTGCTGTGGCCAGCTTTGAGATCCCGATCGGGCAAGTCACCTCGCCCACGCCGGTGACGCTGAGCGCGACCTTCAACGGCACGACCGCTTCGGGCCAGTTCACCGTTATGCCGCCGACACTCAACGACGATCCGTTGCAGTCGGGGGCGGTGATCCTGACCGGCGGCGCCACCACGACCGGCTATGTCGATCTCGAGGGCTTTGGTTTCGCCCCCGCCGCGGGCATCCTCGTGAACCTGTCGACGAACAACGCCGCGGCGACCGTGCCCGCGACGGCGACGATTCCAGGCGGCGCGCGCGGGACGAGCTTCTCGATCTCGACCAGCCCCGTCTCGACCGCCACGACGGTTACCATCACCGCCAGCCACAATGGTGTGACGGCGCAATGGCCGATCAAGTTGATGCCGGGCAGCCCGCCGACGTCGTTCTGGGTCAGGCCGATGTCGACGACCAGCGGGTCGCAGGGCGTCGTCACGGCGGCGGAGGGCGTTGGCTTCGACCAAGTCATGCAGGTGACGAGCAGCAAGCCCGAGCTTGCCCAGGTCCCCAATATCGTGACGGCTTCAGCGGGCAGCGGCGTCGGCTATTTCAACATCGTCACCAGCCCGGTGACGGCGCAGCAACTCGTCACCATCTCGGTCTCGGGCGGCGACGTGACGCTGTCGTCGCCCTTGACGATCTACCCCTCCTTGCCCGCGCTTACGGCGGTCACGGTGGCCCCGAACAATGTCGTCGGCGGCGCGACCGCCACCGGCTCGGTCACGCTGGGCAGCGCCGCTCCCACCGGCGGGGTCGGGATCAACCTGTCGAGCAGCCTTCCGGGCACCGCCAGCGTGCCGCCAAGCGTCACCGTGCCCGCGGGCGCGACCAGCGCCACCTTCGAGGTAACCACCTTCCCCAGCTTCCTGACCTCGGTCCAGTTCACCACCCAGCTCAACCAAGTGTTCCAGTCGACGTCGATCACGGTCAACCCGCCCCCTCCCAGCGGGCCGGCGCTGTCGGCGCTGAGCCTCAGCCCGACGAGCGTCACCGGCGGCAATGGTTCGACCGGAACCGTGACCCTGACCGGCGCCGCGCCGGGCGGCGGGATGGTGGTGTCGCTCTCCGACAATTCGACCGCGACCGCCGCCCCCGCCAGCGTCATCGTGCCCGCGGGCGCGACCAACGCGACCTTCACCGTCAGCACCACCTCGGTTACCAGCTCGGCGGCAGCCACGGTTTCGGCGGTCCATGGCGGCGTGACGCGGACGGCGACACTGACGGTCAATCCTGCGACTTCGACGCCAGCCGCGCCGACCTTGCTCTCCCCGGCCGCCGATGCCACCCCGGCGCAACCCGTGACCTTCGACTGGAGCGATGTCGCCACCGCGACAAGCTACGAAATCCAGGTCGACGACAGCTCAACCATCGCGGCACCGTTCCGCGCCAGCCAGATCCTCACCGTATCCCAAGCGACGATCGGCGGCCTGCCCGCGATCCGCCTGTGGTGGCGCGTGCGGGCACGCAATGAGGCGGGCGTGTTCGGTCCGTTTTCCTCGATGCGGCGCTTCACCCCGCAGGTGGCAACGACGACGGCGAGCCTGTCGGCAATTTCAGTGAGCCCGACCAGCGTGGTCGGTCCGACGGCGGCGACCGGGACCGCGACCCTGACGGCGGCGGCACCCGCGGGCGGCGCCCTGGTGACACTGTCGAGCAGCAGTCCTGCCGTCGCCAGCCTTCCTGCCAGCATCCCCGTGGCGGCGGGGGCCATCAGCACGAGCTTCAGCGTGAGCACCAGTGCCGTTGGCGCCAGCACCGGCGTGACGCTTACCGGAACCTATAGCGGCAGCAGCCGAACGACTACGCTGACAGTCGCCCCGCTGCCGCTGCCGCCGCCGCCGCCGGCTAGCCTCAACAGCCTGGCGCTCAATCCGGCCAGCGTCACCGGCGGCGCCAAGTCGCAGGGCACCGTGACCCTGACCAGCTCCGCGCCCAGCGGCGGCGCGGTCGTGTCGCTGTCCAGCAACGCCGCCGCGGCCAGCGTCCCCGCCAGCGTCACCGTGCCCGCCGGCGCCACCAGCGCCACCTTCACGGCTACCACAACCGCGCCCTCGACCTCGACCGCGGCAACCATTTCCGCCGCCTTGGCCGGCGTGACAAGGACGGCGACGTTCACGGTCAATCCACCGGGGACCAATGTGACATTGACGGTGGCCGCCAGCGGGCGCAGCGGGGAGCGGGTCACGTCGAGCCCGGCCGGCATCAACGTCGCGGTGGGCAGCACTCACTCGGCCGGCTTTGCCAGCAATAGTTCGATCATTTTGAGCGTCACCAATGGTCGCGACGCCATCTGGTCCGGCGCTTGCTCGAGCGGTGGCAACAAGGCCAGGACCTGTACGTTCACCATCAGCGGCAATGTGTCGGTTAGTGCCAACGTGCAATAAAAACCTTACTGACTACCTTGGGTGCTTTTCAAAACGTCGTGGTCTGGCCGTCAGCGGACTGTCCGCTTTTAAGCGCTGGATCCGCAATGCGGACATTAAATTCCCGACGTTGACAATATATGAGAAATACCTAATTTAGCATTCTCTTTTGGAGAGTGTTGATGCACGATGAACTATCTCGTTTTGCCGGTCAGGCTGAGGTCGCGGTGTCGGTGCTCAAGTCGATCGCCCATGAGGGTCGGCTGCTGGTGCTTTGCTATCTCAGTGAGGCCGGCGAGTTGTCGGTCAGCGAGCTCGTCGATCGGATCGGGCTCAGCCAGTCCGCCCTGTCGCAGCATCTGGCGAAGCTTCGCGCCGAAGGCTTGGTTGCCACGCGCAAGGAGGCCCAGACTGTCTTCTACCGGGTCGCCGATGACAAGGTGCTGACCCTCCTTGGCACGCTCCACGCCCTCTACTGCCCCGCGCTTGGCGTGGGCGATCCGCCCGGAGGCAATCGATGACCGATCATCCGATCCAGCGGGCCACCGGGCAAGTCCGGGCCGTGCTGGCGGGCGCCGTTCATGGGCCTTGCGTTACAGCCTTTTTCGACGAGCCGACCTTCACTGTCAGTTACGTCGTCAGCGACCCCGCCACGAGCAAGGCCGCGATTATCGATAGCGTGTGGAACTTCGATCACGCGTCGGGCCGCACCAGCTTCGAATCCGCCGATGCGATCATCGCTTATGTCGAGGCGGAGCGGCTAACGGTCGAGTGGATCCTCGAGACACACGCCCACGCCGACCATTTATCGGCGGCGCCTTACCTCCAGGAAAAGCTCAGCGGAAAGCTCGTTATCGGTCGCGCCATCACGACAGTGCAGGACGTCTTTGGCAAGATTTTCAACGAAGGCACCGATTTCGCGCGCGACGGCTCACAATTCGACCGATTGCTCGACGACGGCGACGTGCTGATGATCGGCGACACCCCGGTGATCGCAATTCACGTGCCCGGCCACACGCCCGCCGACATGGCCTATGTCGTCGGCGACGCCTTGTTCACTGGCGACACGATGTTCATGCCCGATTATGGGTCGGCCCGCGCTGATTTTCCGGGCGGCGATGCGCGCCAATTGTATCGCTCGGTCCGCCGGCTAATGCGGTTACCCGATGAAACCCGCGTCTTCCTGTGCCACGATTACAAGTCGCCCAATCGCGATCATTTCATGTGGGTAACCACCATGCTCGCGGAGCGGACCGGCAACGTCCACATCCATGAAGGGGTAACCGAGGACGCGTTCGTGGAAATGCGCACCCAACGCGACGCGACTCTATCAATGCCTAAGCTCATATTGCCCTCGCTGCAGGTCAATATGCGCGCCGGTCGCCTTCCGGCGCCCGAAGACAATGGCGTGCGCCACCTCAAGCTGCCGTTGAACGCGCTATGACCTTTTCCGCCTTCCCTTTTGTCCAGCCGGTGCATGGCTTTGTGGGCGGCATCCTGATCGGCCTTGCCGCCGCGATAATGCTGCTTGGGGCCGGGCGCATTGCCGGTGTGTCTGGCATCACCGCCCGCGCCACGGGGCTGAGCCGCGGCGACACGTCGATGACCAGCGCCTGGGGCTTCCTCGTCGGTTTGCCCTTGGGCGCGATCATCGTCGCGCTTGCGCTCGGGCTAGCCCCCTCCGAGTTCGCGCCCTGGCCAGTGCTGATCGTCGCCGGCCTGGTCGTCGGGTTCGGCACGCGCATGGGCAGCGGCTGCACCAGCGGTCACGGCGTGTGCGGACTCAGCCGCCTGTCGCAGCGCTCAATGCTCGCCACGGCCACCTTCATCGCCGCGGGCATTGCCACGGTCGCCGTCACAGGAGCGCCGTCATGACCCTTGTCCGCACGCTCCTGCCCCCTGTTATTTCGGGGGCGCTGTTCGGGGCGGGGCTGGCGCTGTCGGGCATGACCGACCCGGCCC
Organism: Pseudomonadota bacterium; assembly: GCA_040385545.1. GTDB lineage: Bacteria > Pseudomonadota > Alphaproteobacteria > Sphingomonadales > Sphingomonadaceae > Sphingomicrobium. The sequence continues at coordinate 12,500 of JAZKHF010000118.1, read as the reverse complement.
GGGTTCGCGGCTTCCTTGACGTTTTCGGGCGCTGGGATCCGACGCTGGCTTTCGTCATGACCGGCGCGGTGGTCATCATGGCAATTGCCTGGCGGATCCAGTGTCGGATGGAGCGACCCGTGTTCGGGGAGAAATTTTCAGTGCCGGATCGCCGCGATTTCGACGGCCGGTTGATCGCCGGTTCGGCCCTGTTTGGAGTTGGCTGGGGGATTGCGGGCCTGTGTCCGGGGCCCGCCTTGGCGTCGCTCGCGCTGTCGCCGCTAGCTGTCCTCCCGTTCGTCGGCGCCATGCTCGCGGGCATGGCGATTCACAACCTGCTGCCGGCCACCCGTCCCCGGCTCGCGCCCCAAGAAGTCTGACCTATGAAGATCGCCATCCTGACCCCAAACGTCAGTGCCCTCCCACAACCCGACATCGCCGACATCGCCGAGCTTGCCGACCGCGGCTATCGCTCGATCATCAGCAATCGTCCCGATGACGAGTCCCCGGACCAGCCGGACTGGAATGCCATTAAGGCAGCCGCGGTCGCGCACGGCATGGAGGGGGTCCACATCCCGGTCGTCGCGAGCGCGATTACGGAAGCCGACGTCCGCAACTTCGTGCAGTCACTCGAACGCCTGCCAAAACCAATTGCTGCGTACTGTCGGTCCGGGACGCGCTCGACACTGCTGTGGGCGTTCGCCAACCAGGCAAGCCTGACAGTGGGCGAGCGCATCGAGATTGCGGCCAAGGGAGGCTACGACCTTGAGCCGTTCCGCGCATCTCTCGCCGATCCGTCGCAACTTGTCGTCCAGTCGAAGTCTGCGATGGACGAGGCAGAGACCAGGCGAGTCCTAAGCCAGTGATAAGAGAACCGCGATCTAAGCACGAATAGTCGGTTCTTGGCCACCGAACGGACCGCTATGGAATGAGTCAGTGAGGGCGGACGTTGGGGAGGACCTCTCTCATCTTACGCTGGTTTGACGCAACCGATACCGCAATAACAGTCGATCAGATTTACTTCCTGTTGTTCACCCACGCTGTTCTGGATTCACGCAGGAAAGAGGCCGGACGATCCGGCCCCTTCCCCCGTAAAGCATCCGGCATCGTTGTCAGAACTTGATGCTGATCGTCGCATTGACGCCGTGATCGGACCATGAGTTGGAAAAGGAACCGACGTAGGAAGCGCCAAGCCGCGCGCGGCCCACGCCCATGTCGAACCCGCCGTCGATGGCGAGGGCATTGCGCGGGAGCCGCGCGCCGATCACCGCGAAGTCCGCCACTGAATCCGCGAAGCGCGCGCTTGAGGACCCGCCGAGATCGCCCCACCCGTGCTGCCAGCTGAGCGAAAGGCGCGGCTGGAAGTCGGCGCCAACTGGGCCGCGAGCGTGCGCGCCGAAGTTAAGCACTCCTACCTTTTGCACCTGGTGGTTGGCTGTCAGCGCCGCGCTACCTGCGGTTTCAGCAAAACCGTCGGTCCTGGTGCGGATATAAGCGACACGCGCGAACGGGGCGAGTTGGACGCGGCTGACGTCCAAGCCGTAGGCGGCTTCGCCGAAGACCTGCCGCGTGGCAGCGTCATAGGATGCTTCCGGCGATTGGCTGATCGTGGCGAATGCCACCGAGCGGCGGCTGTTGACATCATGCCAGCCGAGCGCAAGTCCACCCTTCAGGCTCACCCGCCCGCTGTCATAGCCGAGGTGGGCGCCGAGATAGTTGCTTTCGACCTCGGCCGTGCTGCCGCGTGCACCCGCATCATAGTCCGCGGACCCACGCCCGGCGGCGACCCCGGCGACGACATTCTCGCCGCCAAAGGTTACGCCGGTGATCAGCGCCCGGTACTCGGTGCCTAGCCCGGCGGCGCCGTTCCGCGCGTCAGCCTTGCCCCAGTTGCCGACCGCGCTGCCCCACACTCCGATGCCTTTGCCGGCGCGGGTCACGCCGAGGAGCGCGTCGCGGACATGACGGCTGTCGTTGGTGAGCGCCGACTGGACGCTGGCGTGGATTTCGCCCGACAGGATATCGAACGCCGCGCGGGCGCCTGCCTCATTCAGGATCAGCGCGTCTTCGAACAAAGGATTGCCGATGCCGAGCGTTTGGACCGCGCTGCCCGTGTTCGCCTGGTTGGACGATGTCGCCACGTCGGCGAACCGGATGTCGTTGCGGTAAAGCCGCAGCGTCACCGCGCTGGCGCCATAGGCCAGCGCCGGAGTCAGGAACGCCAGGTTCGAGGTCACGGTCGAAAAGGTACCGGTGACGCCTCCCGCCGCGGTCAGAATCGTGTAGTCGGTCCGCGGCCGGTAGGTGCCGGCCTCGGCGAGAACGCTGACCCCGGCGCCTTGGGCAATGGTGGCACGGCCGGTGGCATTGATGCGGTCGGCTGCGCCCGCGGCGTTGACCTCGACCTCGTAGCGTGATCCGGCGGCGAAGACGATGTCGCCCGCGACCGCGATGGTGCCAATCGAATTGCCCGGAGCGAAGGTGCCGCCGCTACCCACCGTCACGTCGGCCACGGTCCCGGTGCCGCCGAGTGTGCCGCCGGCATTTACCGTCACGTCGGAGACGATCGAGCCGTTGACCGCCAGGATGCCGCCATTAATCGCGGTGGCGCCCGAATAAACGCTGGTTCCGGTCAGGTTGAGGCGCCCGTCGCCGTCCTTCACGAGGCTTCCATTACCGGCAATGACGCCAGCGTAAGCCGTGTTGCTGTCTTGGTTGATCGTCAGCGTGCTGTCTTCGAGAACGACGCTGGTGCCGCTCGCGCCGGCCAACTCCGCCACGGTTTGCGGCGTCCCGCTGATGTCGAGGTTGCCGCTCTGCAAGTCGACTTCGGTTGCCGGATCGATCTGCCCGGTGAAGCGCACGGTGCCGCCGAGGATGCGGGTAATGCCGGTGTAGCCGTAGTCACCCATAAAGGTCAGGGTGCCCGCGCCCATCTTGGCGAAATCGCCGGTACCGGAGAAGTCGCCGACGAAGCCATAGTCGTCGGAGCGGTTGAAGATGAAGCTGCCATTGTTGACGAGGTCACCGGTAAAGTCGCCGGTAGTGCCGCCGTCGCCGATCTGGAACACGCCGTCGCCACTGGTGAGGACATCGCCACCGAGGGTGCCGGTCAGGACCAACCCGCCGTTCGCAACCGTGGTCACGCCGGTGTAGGTCAGCCCGCTCCCGCCGACGGTGAAGATGCCCTCGCCCTCAAGCCGGACGCCGCCCGTGCCCGAAATCGCGAGCGCGTCTATGTCGTCGAACATTTCGGTATTGTCGAAATCAAGGACGAACAGTCCATTGTTGACGATCGAGGCGGTCACCAGCGGGCTGACCGAACGCGCGGGCGTGACCAGCTCGCGCACCGCAAGCGTCGCCTCCGCGCCGATCGTGACCCGGCCGACCATGCCGACCTGACCTACCGCGGTCCAATACCCTTGCTCGACGTTGAGTTGCTCGAAATTGGCAAGCTGGGCGACGGTCTGGGCGACGGTGGCAACCGCGCTCGTCCCTCGCAGCGTAGCGATATCATTGCCGTCGCTGCCGTCGATGACGCCGTTGACCTGCGAACCGGTCAACAAGGTGAGGCGGTCATCGCCGGCCCTGAGCGACACGTCACCGTCGATCCGGCCTTCATTGGTCAGCGAGTCATTGCCTAGCGACAGGCTCACGGGACCCGTGATGGTTCCGCTGTTAACCAGGCTGGACGATGCAATGTTCGCCCCCGCGCTTACGGCGCCGGTCAATGTTCCACTGTTATTGATGATTGCGGTCTTGCCGACTTCGCCCGCACTCGCCTGGATCAGAACGGAACCCGTCGCGCCCGAAATCGTACCGGCGTTGGTGACGGCGCCGCCGCCACTGAGGATGATTCCGAAGCGCTGGCCCGATATAATGCCGCCCGCCGAATTGGCGACGCTGCCGATCGAAGTCTGACCGGTCGTGTTCTGGCCCTGCAGGGCGAACATCGAAATGCCGTCGGTGAACTCACCGACCAGACCGCGGATGGCGCCGCTGTTGGTGACCGAGCCGCCGCCGATCAGGCGCACGCCGTCATTGCCCTCGCCGATGATAGTGCCGATGTTGGTGATGACCGTGCCGACTGCGCGCGGCTCGAGCAGATTGGTCGCCGAGTTCAGGTAATTGCTCGTGGTGATGCCGGCGCCGGCGCTTGAGATGGTGCCGCTATTATCGACGCTGGAACCGGCCTGCGAAATCACGATGCCTCCGTCGAGCGCAGCGCCGAACCCGTCATAGGTGCCATCGCCGCGGATCGTGCCGGCGTTGGTGACGACGATCGCGCCGTTGTGGCCGTAGATGCCGCTCTTTGCGCCCACGATCGAACCACCTGCCAGATTGTTCACGGTGACCGTGCCCGGCGCAATGTTGTGGACGCCCATAACGCTGCCCACGAGCGAACCGCTGTTTGTCACGGTTGCCGAGGCGATCGAGCCGCCTATCCTGACGGCGTCGGCGCCGGTCATCGTGCCGCTGTTGGTGACGACGGCGATTCTGCCGACTTCGCCGCTAACCGACTGAATGAGGACCGCGCCAACCTGTCCCGAAATGGCGCCGGCATTTTCGACGGCGCCGCCGCCCGTCAGGATGACGCCAAAGCGTTGCCCGGAGATAGTCCCGCTGGCTGAATTGGCGACACTGCCAATCGAAGTCTGACCGGTCGTGTTCTGGCCGTTAAGCGCGAACATTGAAATGCCGTCGGTCCCCGTTCCAACCAGTCCTTGGATGTTGCCGCTGTTTGCGACCGTTCCGCCGCCAATCAGGCGCACGCCGTCGTTGCTCTGGCCAGTGATCGTACCGCTGTTGGTGACCGTGACGCCGACCGCGCGCGGCTCGAGGCTGGCGGTCGTCGGATTATAATAATGTGACGTGCTGATGCCGGTCCCGGCGCCGGTGATGGTGCCGCTGTTGACGACGCTCGAACCCTCGATGGCGAGGACGATTCCGGAATCGGGCTCGGCGTCGAACCCGTCATAGCTGCCCTGACCGATGATCGTCCCGGAATTGTTGACGACGACCGCGCCGTTCTGGCCAAAGATGCCGCTCTTGGTGCCTTCGATCACGCCGCCGGCTTCGTTGGTGACGGTGACCGTCCCCGCTGAGCTGTTGTGGATGCCGTAAGCTCCGCTGCCGTCGATCTTCCCGCTATTGGTCACGCTCGCCGACGCGATCGTTCCGGCGATGCTGATCGCGTCGCCGCCGCTCAGCGTACCGCTGTTGATGATGGTCGCAGTCTTGCCGACTTCGCCCGCGAGCGATTGGATGACGACCGCGCCGGCGTTGCCCGAAATGGCGCCGGCATTGGTAATCGCGCCGCCGCCACTCAGAATGATGCCAAAGCGCTGGCCGGCGATCGCCCCGCCTACCGCATTGGCAACGCTACCGATCGAGGTCGAGGCGGTGGTATTCTGGCCCTGCAGAGCGAACATCGAGATGCCGTCGGCGCCCGCACCGACCAGACCGCGGATGGTCCCGCTGTTGGACACCATTCCGCCACCGATCAGGCGCACGCCGTCATTGCTGTCGCCGATGATCGTGCCACTGTTGGTGATCGTCGTGCCGAGGGCGCGCGGCTCAAGCAGATTGGTGCTCGGGTTCAGATAATTGATCGTGGTGACGCCGGTGCTGGCGCCCGAGATGGTGCCGCTATTTTCGACGCTGGACCCTGCCTGCGAAATCACCACGCCGCCGTCAGGCGAGGCAGCGAAGCCGTCATAGGTGCCATTGCCGCGGATCGTGCCGGCGTTGATGACGACCACCGCGCCATTGGCGCCCAAGATTCCGCTCTTCGCGCCCTCGATCGAACCGCCAGCCAAGTTGGTTACGGTGACGGCGCCCGACGCGACGTTATGAACGCCGTGGTCAATGCTGCCGAAAAGCGAACCACCGTTCATCACTGTCGCCGAAGTGATCGTGCCGCCGATGCGGACGGCGTCGCCGCCGGTCATCGTGCCGATGTTGGTGACCGCAGCGGTCTTGCCTACTTCACCCGCGACCGACTGGATCAGGACCGCGCCGGTCACACCCGAGATGGCGCCAGCATTCTCGACTACCCCTCCCCCGGTCAGGATGACGCCGAAGCGCTGGCCCGAGATCGTCCCGCCGGCGAGATTGGCGACGCTGCCGATTGAGGTCAAAACGGTCGTGTTCTGCCCAGTCAGCGCGAACATTGAAATGCCGTCGGCGCCCGCGCCGACCACACCGCGGATGGCGCCGCTGTTTGTGACCGTGCCGCCGCCGATCAGGCGGACGCCGTCATTGCTGTCGCCGATGATCGTGCCACTGTTGGTGACCGTGGTCCCTACCGCGCGCGGCTCGAGTAAGGTGGTCGCCACGTTATAATAATGAGCGGTGGTAATGCCGGTGGCGGCGCCCGATATGGTACCGCTGTTGTCGACGCTGGAACCCGCTTGCGAGATCACCACGCCCCCGTCGGGCGCGGCGGCGAGGCCGTCATAAGTGCCGTTGCCACGGATCGTGCCGGCGTTGGTGAGGATGATACCGCCGGTATCCGCGAAAACCCCGCCCTTGGCCCCGGTAATCGTTGCGCCGAGCGGATTGGTCAGGCTCTGGATCGTCCCGCTTTCGTTGGCATAGCCATAGTCCTGCGCCGTTGCCGGCATCGCGGTTGCCACACCAGCCGAGACCAGAGCCGTGGTGACGAGAAAGCGATTGCGAAGATGAACGCGCATAAAGACCCCTACTTTCGATTCCGCCGAGGCGGATTGAACAAGCGAATGGGGCGCGTGTCAGGCCTTGAGACCCGACCCGAAGTACCCCCTCGCCGAACAGTTTAGGGACGTCGCGATTCCGGTTCCTCCCCCATATGGGGGAGCCCCGATCCAAACGGAGGCGAAAGGCTGGAATTTGTGGCGCGAAAGCCACTTAACAGATGTTTAAACCCGTTTTACCACGGTTACGCGTCAAGCCGTTGGCGGATGAACTCGGCGGCAAGACGGATCGACTCTCGCGACTTTGCCGTGTTCATGCGCTCCCATACATGAGTCTCATCGGCCCAGTGGCGGACCGTGAGCCGACCCTCCGCTTCGCGTACCCGGCCCGCCAATCGCACCGAATCGTCGTACAGGATGTCACTTCGGCTGGCGTGGATCAGCATCGGTGGGAAGTCCACGAATGAGCCGAAGATTGGCGAGGCCAGCGGATCGGTCGGCGCGCGGCCCTGAAGGTAGAATTGGGCGAACATGCCAAGCGATTCCATCGTATGCGGCGATGTGCGCGCGATCGAGGCGGCCATGATCGACCAACTCTGGAGCGAAAGGTCGACCCATGGTGAAAGCAATACAATGCCGTTGGGGGGGTCTTCGCCCGCGTCGCGAACGATTTGCAGCGCCGCCAGCAGAATCGCCGACCCAGCCGATTCGGCCAGTGCCACGACCGGCTCGTCGGGCCATTCCTCGCGAAACCAGCGCAGCGCGCTGACGACGTCCTCGACCGCGGCCGGGCAGGGATGCTCGGGCGCCAGCCGGTAGGACGGAGCAAATACGCTCGCGCCAGCCGCCGCGGCGAAGCGCGTGACGAGCTGGGTAATGCGCGGACTACGTTCGGCGACAAACGAGCCCCCGTGGACGTAAAACAGAATACCGTGGGGCTTCTTCTTGCGCGGCGCAAACCATTCAGACGCGATCGGTGGCGGCGCCGCGGTCGGCGGAAAGCTCGTCCGCACCGCCTCAGCCTCGACCAGCCGCAGCGGCCGGTCATATTTGTCATGCCAGGCGCGGGCCCGGGCGAGGAAAGTTGCGAACGCCTCGGGCCCGCGACGATGCGCGTCCATCGCAGCGCGGACTTGGCGGGTCATCGCCCACTGCCCGAAACGATAAGCAAACCGCTGCTTCAGTGTCTCGTAGCTCGACCGTGGCGTCTCCGCGACTTCTTCCCAGACGATCCCGCTGGATGTCCACTGGTCAAGCGCAACGACCGACGCCATACTCGTACGATCCTTAACTAGGTGCCCCGATGACCGTGCGCGACAATCACGAGGAGCGTTTCTTCAACGAACTCAAGGAATACGCAACCCTTTACCCGAGCGTCATCGGACGCCTCCGGGCGGCGGCGAAGGCGGGCAATCCCCAACTCGTCAAAGCGGTCGGCATCTTCGCCGACGTATCGCGCCAGGCGGAGATCAGCCACATTGCGCGCTGCCGCGCGCGGTTCGACCTCACCGAGGCGCAAGCCCGGCTTGCGCTGTTCCTTGCCGAGGGCGGGACGATTGCCGAATATGCCAAGGCAATGGGCGTTAAGATCTCGACGGTGCGCACCCATCTCAAGGCGATTTTCGCCCGCACCGGGGTCAGCCGCCAGGCCGGGCTTGCTATCCTCCTTCTCGACCGGACGCGTTGAGGGGACCATCAGCGAACGCAAACTATTTTGCTGCCGGTGATTTAGCAATTTAGCGATGGAGTAACGCGATTAAATCGAACGTCCGCTTAGGGTTCACCTAAAATTGGAGGCTAAGCGACTTAAATGGGCGCGATGCCGACGTTTCGGTTGATAATGCCAGTCGGGCGTCGGCAGGGCTCCCTGCCCCATCCTGAAAAGGATTTCGAGCGGCCGGTCGCCAAGCGGTCGTTGAACTGGGCGATCTTGTGCGATACCGATGAGGGCCAGCAGGTCTTTCTAGTCAGCGAGACGAAGGGCGACCTCAAAAATCTTCGCGAGGCCGAGCGCGCGCAGAACCATGCGGCAAAGCACATTTCGCAGCGCTCGACGTGCCGTTCGTCACGGACACCAGCATTGGTCGTGTGCTCTCGCATGCACGATCTTGCGCCCTGACCATCTGAAGACATTCGGGAGGGCCTGGAAGAGCTTTGGTCGAACCTCGCGCTTCGCTGCCGCCATCCGCTTCACCCAAACTTCACCCAAGAGCAGCGTCGGCAGCGCCAATCCAAGCTGCTAAAGCAGTCGTAAGACGCTGATTTCAGATGGAAAAATGGTGGGCGTGGCAAGGATTGAACTTGCGACCCCTGCGATGTCAACACAGTGCTCTACCACTGAGCTACACGCCCACCCGGGGAAATCCGTCGTCCCCCAGCGGGTGCGACGCGACATCTGGGGGCGCTTTAAGCGGCGCTCTTGTTTCTCGCAAGGGGGAAAGCGGTGTGCGGTTCGACGCGGCGCGGATTACAGCCGGCCGTGCTGGTCCTCGGTCTGGAACATGCGGTCGACCTCGGCGACGAGATCCTTCAAGTGGAAAGGCTTCGACAGCAATTTCGCTTCTGGCGCGGTGCGGCCGCCCTGCAGCGCCACGGCGGCGAAGCCGGTGATGAACATCACGCGGATCGCGGGGTCGATCGCGCTCGCTTTCTGCGCCAGCTCGATCCCGTCCATCTCGGGCATGACGATGTCGGTCAGCAACAGGTCATACTTGCCCGGCTCGATCAGCGGCATGGCTTCGGTGCCGCACCCGACGGCCTCCACATCATAGCCGACGCGCTGCAGCGCGCGCTGCAGATATTCGCGCATCGACGTGTCGTCTTCGGCAAGGAGAATTCGGATCATCACCATCCCAATATGAGCCGATCGCTTAACATTTGCCACCCATAAGCGGCGGGTTGGCCGATTGCTGTCCGAAAATAGTACGCTTATCGTCGGGCATGGTTGCCGCGCTTCCCCCGTCCCCTTCGGGAGACCGATCGCTCGTCGAGGTGATCGCGGGGCGTGGCGGGCCGATCTTGCTCTCGGTTCCTCACAGCGGGCGCGCCTATGGCCCGGAACTGCTGGCGCGCGCGCGCTCGGGCCGGCCCAGCCTGGAGCGGCTCGAGGATCCTTTGGTCGACCGACTCGTCGCCGGCGCAATCGATCGCGGCGTCGGGGCGGTGATTGCCCGCGCCCCGCGCGCGATGATCGACGTCAACCGCGCGGTGAGCGAGTTGGCTCCCGCCGCGATCCGCGGGCGCATGGGCGAACCGCCTACGGCGCGCGCGCGCGCCGGTCTGGGGGTCATTCCGACGCGGCTGAGCGGGGGTGGCGACCGGTGGCGCGCGCCGATCGACGAGGCCGAATTCGAGAGGCGGCTCGACGAGGTTCATCGTCCATATCACGATGCGCTAGCAGCGCGGCTCGCCAAGTTGGCCGACACGTGGAGCGACGTGCTGTTGCTTGATTGCCACTCGATGCCGCCGCGCACGGGCGAAGCCAACGTCGTGATCGGCGATCGCCACGGAACGAGCGCGGCGCCGTGGCTGGTCGAGGCCGCGGAAACCATTGCCCGGAGGCGCGGGTTCGCGGTCGCGCGCAACCTGCCCTTCGCCGGTGGCCACATCGTCGAGCGTCACGGCGCGCCGCGCCAGCGCATCCATGCGCTCCAGGTCGAGGTCGACCGCGCCGCATACTGCCAGCGCGATTCGCGCACTCCCGGGGTGGGTTTCGATCGCGTCGCCTTGCTATTCGAGGCGCTGTGCACCGAACTCGGCGCAGCACTGTCGCGGCGACTCGACATCGCCGCCGAATAGGTCCCGGTTCCAAGAAAAAGGCCACTCCGGCATTGCCGGAGTGGCCAAGGTTCAGGGAGGAACCACACCGGAAGGTGCGGTGCCGCCACGTGCGCGCCGCGTCCCAGGGGTTGCGGGCGTGCGGGGCGGGACCCGACCGAGATGGGGTGCGCCCAATGCGGGCACAACCCGGCGGGCGTTTCGGCCCGCCGCGCCTCGGTCACGCCTTGGCGGGCTCGCTCTCGGCCGCGCCATTGACCTTCGAGGTGGAGCCGTCGCTGGCGGCCGGCGCACTGCCGCTGGCCAGCGGATCGAAGCCCTCCGGTCCGCTGCCCTGCGAAACGTGGCGGGCGAACACATCGCGGACCAGCGCGAGCGAGAACAGATGCGCCATGACCAGACCGAGCGTGCCGTTCTGGTTCATCTTGCGCAATTCGTCCCCGCGCAATTCGCGGAACTTGGCTTCGTCGATCATCTGAAAACCGCGATAGATGAACGGCTGCTCGCTATTTTCCGGCTGGATGGCGACTTCCCCGTCCATCAGCAGGCCCATGCCCTTCAGGTCGGTCATGAACGCACTGGTGCGCTGTCCGGCCTGCTCGAACTGTTCGCAAAAGGCGAGGATATCGTTGGTGGCCTGCGACGGGCTCTCGCCATCGAACAGCGCATCGCCATCGTCGGACTCGCCCACCGCGCCTGCGGTCGGGTCGAAGCACAGCGACAATTGGTCGGTCGCCTCGGTCAGGCGGGCCAGCATAAACGGATAACGCCGCAAATAGGCCGGGACATAGACATTGTTGTCGATCAACTTGCCCTCGGCGTCGAAATAGGTGTTCGCGCCCTCGTGCAGCCCCATCAGCGCGAGTGGCACTGGCTGGTCGCCGCTCGAGAAAATGATCGGGTAGAAGCGCCCGGCAAGCATGAATTCGTCGACCGTGACGGGGATGGCGTGCGCCTCGTTGACGCCGGGGATCGACGTGATCCGGCGGACCTTCTGCGTGCCATGGGCCTGTCGGCTCAGGGGCTCGAGACCGCGGTAAAGCAAGGGCAGGTTATTGGGCGCCTGGGTGGCCATCGAGGGACTCCTGAACTTGGCGGGCCGGGGCCTGACGGATCCGTGCGAGCGCCGCTTTGGGGAATAAGCGCGATGGCTCTAGAAGCGGTCGCTGTTTTGCGCAAGCCGGTGAAAATTCATCGCTTGTTCAACCCTGTGACGGCTATGGTCGCGCCCGATGATCCTCCCTTCATCCTTCACCGCGCTGATCGTCAGCCTGTCGGTCTGGCTCGGCGTTGCGTCGCATGCCCAGCCCGATGCGCGCCAGGTCGTCCAGCGGATGAGCGTGCGCGACGAGATAATCCTCCACGTGCCGATCGCACCCCGGCGCCCGCCCAAGCTCGAATGGGTCGAGCATAAGGGTCCCAAGTGCCTGTCGGCGGCGATGATCGCCGGTGCCGCTATGGCGAGCCAGTCGAGCATCGATTTCGTGCTTCGCGATCGCCGCCGCGTGCGTGCCGTGCTCGACAGCGACTGCGCGGGTCTCGATTATTACGACGGCTTCTACCTTGAACCGCGCGACGGCGCGGTGTGCGCCAAACGCGAGGAAATTCGCTCGCGAGCGGGGTCGACATGCCGAATCGAACGTTTTCGAAGCCTTGAGCCGCGTTACAAACGCTAGGCTTTCCTTGACATTTTCGCCCCCGAAGCGTTAGCCGCGCGGGTGGCCGGTGCAATGTTCGCCCGTCCCCTTATTTTTTTCCGGAACCCTGCATGTCCTTTGCCGATCTCGGCCTTTCCGAACCCTTGCTGCGTGCCGTGACCGATTCCGGTTACGACATCCCGACACCGATCCAGAAGGGCGCGATCCCGCCCGTCCTGATGGGCAAGGATCTGATCGGCATCGCCCAGACCGGCACCGGCAAGACCGCCAGCTTCGTCCTGCCGATGATCGACATCCTGTCGGAGGGCCGCAGCCGCGCACGCATGCCGCGCAGCCTGATCCTCGAACCGACGCGAGAACTCGCCGCGCAGGTCGCCGAGAATTTCGAGAAATACGGCAAGTATCACAAGCT
>JAZKHF010000117.1:0-3585 GCA_040385545.1 Pseudomonadota bacterium | reverse complement strand
TCGACGGCGGGGTGCAACTGGTGTTCAACACCACCGAGGGCTGGCAGTCGATGAAAGACAGCTATTCGATCCGCGCGACAACGCTGGGCCGCAAGGTTCCCTATTTCACCACGGCGACGGCAAGCCATGCCTCGGCGCGGTCGATCAAGGCACTTCGCGGTCACAAGCTTGAAGTCCGCTCGCTGCAGGCCTATTATTCAGCCTCAACTTAACGATTTTCCATCAAATCCCGGAAAATGCGCGTGGCGCCGCCATTTCGGGCAGGGCGCTCGCCAGCGGGGTTTTGATCCAAGGGGTTAGACCAATGTCGAGCGAAAAAGTGCCCATGCTGGCCGAGGGCTATCGCCTGATCGAGGAAGAGGTGAAGCGGCTCAAGCTCGAGCGGCCCGAGATCATCGACTCGATCGAGGAAGCGCGCGCGCACGGCGACCTGAGCGAAAATGCCGAATATCATGCGGCGAAGGAGCGTCAGGGCCAGGTCGAGGCGATGCTGATGGACCTGGAGGACCGACTGTCCCGCGCGTTGGTCATCGATCCGACCACCTTGTCAGGCGACAAGGTCGTGTTCGGTGCGACCGTCACCTTGCTCGAAGAGGGCGAGAAGCCGATCCGCTACCAATTGGTCGGACAGACCGAGGCCGACGCCAAGGTCGGGCGAATCAGTTACAATTCGCCGCTGGGTCGCGCGCTGATCGGGCGCCAGAAGGGCGAGGAAGTCGAAGTGACGACGCCGGCCGGCGAGCGTTATTACGAAATCGCCAAGATCGAGTTTATCTGAGCCCGCTGAAGGATCCTCGCCAGCGCGCCACGCTGGTGCTGTTGGCGGTGACCGTCATGGTGACATTGGGCATCTGGGTCACCGGCAACCTTGCCAATGCCGCGACCGCAATAGGATTTATCGCCGCGCGCGTTGGCGGGCTGGATATCAGTCCAGCGCTTCCGGTGTGGCTGACCCCGCTGAGCGCCACGCTGGTGCACGGCGATTTCCTGCACCTGCTGTTTAACATGGCTTTGCTCTATTATTGCGGTCGGCAGATCGAGGCGATGATCGGGCCGGGGCCGCTGATCATGTTGTATCTGGTCGGCGCCTTCGCGGCGGCGGTAGGGCAATATGCGCTTGGCCCCACATCGGTCATGCCAGCGATCGGTGCGTCCGGAGCCGTAAGTGCAGTCATCGGCGCCTATGCCGTCAGCTTCGGCAAGCCCAAGCGGATTGTCGCGTCGCTACGACTCAATCGCTGGCTCAACATCGCCTGGCTGATGGCGGCGTGGGTCGTCCTGCAATTGATCATGACGTATGTCAGCGGACAATTGGGGCTGCTGATTGCGGTCGGGGCGCACATCGGCGGGTTCATTGCCGGGGTGGCGCTGCAGCGGCCCTTATTGTTGTGGCGATATCGCCGGGCTTGACGAAAGCCCGTCCGTCTCCGGCTCCAGCAGCCGGTGGAGGTGGACGACGACATACTTCATCTCGGCATCGTCGACCGTCCGCTGGGCAGCGGCACGCCAGGCTTCCTCGGCGTCGGCATAATTGTCGAACATGCCGACCATATCGACCTTGTCCAGGTCCACGAAATCGAGGCCCTGCGGATCCTTGACCCGCCCGCCGAATACCAGATGAAGCTTGCTCATGGCCGGTCGCCTAGCAGCAAAATTCGCAGCGTAAAACCGCGCGTCGCTCTATTCGCCACGAACCTTGGCCGCACCGGCTTTTGCCGAGGTCTTCAGGGCGTCGGTGGCACCGTCGACGATCTTGCGGATCGTCTCGCCGCCGGCATCGCGGGTCAGGCCGAGTTCGTCGAGGCGTGCCTGGCCTGCATCCTTGGCGGCGCTGACCGCGGCTGCAGCCTTGTCCTTGATGCTGTCGGTGACCGGGGCAAGCAGATCGCGCTCGCGGCGGCTGACCGGGAGCAGGGCGGCGAGGATCGCACCTGCAGCGATCCCGCCGGCGACGAGCGCGAGTGGCGCTTCGCCGAGCTGATCGGTGGCCTTCTTGCCCGCCGCTGCCGCGCTGTCGCGGGCATTGTCGTAGGCGGCTACCGCGCGCTCGCGGGCGGTCGGCTCGGTGGGGGTTTTCTTCGCGGTCATGATTTGCTCTCCGTCTTGCGCCGGGGGGCGCTGGCTTTGCTTCTCGGTGTCGATTTGCTGGCGGCAGGCTTTCGGGCAGGCGTCTTGCGGGCGGGTGCCGCACGGGCGGCAGGCTCGGGCTCCTCGTTCGACGTCATGGCGTCATAGATATTCCTGACCCCGTCCTTGATCGGGTCTCTGGCAAGAAACATCGCAACCGCCGCAAGGATCCCGCCGGTCGCGACCGGGCGGCGTTTCACCGCGTCGACCGCCTCTTCCGCCATGTCGGCACCCTTCACCTTGGCGCTTTCCCAGGCGTCGCGGACGAGAGTTTTGGGCTGGAGCCGCTGCTGGAGCTCGCGCGCGGTGTCGATCAATGCCTCGCGCGCTTCCGCGACATTGGCCTGGGCCGCGAGAAGGCGCGGGGTCATGCGCCCGCTTTCCAGATTTTGAACGCGGCAAACCCAAGACTCCCGGCGACCAGCACCGCGATCAGGGTAGCGAGCAGGCCTCCGCCGAGCGGGCCCAGGAGGCCAGCCAGCGTCAGCACGAGGGTCAGGACGAGGGCGATGACCGAGGCAAAGCCGAACGCGACCGCCGCGCCGCCAAGGATCAGCGGCAGCTTGGCGCGATCGACCTGCCCTTCAGCGCGGGCGCGGACAAGGTCGATTTCGGCATGGGCGTAGGCTTTGCCGTCGTCGATCAGGCGACCGAACAATTCGCCGATCGGCGCCTCGTCCGGTTCTTCGTTCATGTCCGCCCCCGGAGCCAAGGTCAGGCCTTCTTGTCGTTGTCGAGCCCGGTTTTCACCAGTCGGGCGAGGACGAAGCCGACCACCGCCGCGCCGGCCAAAGCGATGCCGGGGCTCTTTCTCACAAATTCGCGTGTGTCGTCGATCAATTCGTCGGGGCTCTTGGAGGCGAGGCTGCTGGCCGCATTGTCGATCGCGCTCGCGGCCTTGCGGGCATAATCGCCATATTCCGCGCCCAGCCGCTCATCGATCCCCGACGCAGTGTCGCCGATCATCTTGGACACACCGGCAAGCGCTTCGGACGAACGTTCGAGCCCCTGGCCGACGAAGCCGCGGGTCTTGTCGGCGGCTTGCCCGGCAAGCTTATTGCTACTGGTCTTTACCTGGCTCACGACTTTGGCGCGCTTGCTGCTCGGTTCGTTGGTGGGCTCATTCACGATCAATCGCTCCTCATTATCGGTGGTGACGGCGGCGCCGGTAACAATTGAGTCGGTGCCTTCGGGAAGCTCGTTCTGGTCGCTCATGATCTTACTCCTTCATTCACTGGAGAACCCCGATTCCCCGCGCTTCGTTCCAGCCTACGGCCGGATAAGTTGCGCACCTTGCCGCCCCAATATAGTGGCGCGGCCAAGTGTTTCTACCACGATACTCGCCACAAGACAGGATTTGCCGCCCATGACCGCGATCGTCGACATCCACGCCCGCACCATCATCGACAGCCGCGGCAATCCGACGGTCGAGGTCGACGTGACGCTGGAGGACGGCAG
>JAZKHF010000116.1:0-4746 GCA_040385545.1 Pseudomonadota bacterium | reverse complement strand
CCAGCACACGCGCCATGCCGAGCCTTGCGCGCAGTGCTGAAGCTGTGCCGGACGCGGCGAACATCCCGTCGTAGCCCCGCGCCATGCGCTCGGCCTCGGCTGCGATGTAGGCGTCCCGGTTCATGGTGCGCGACGCGACCACGATCTCGACGGCATGGCCGAGCAGTTCGATCTGCCGCTTGAACGGGACCGCCCAGAGATAGGCGAACACCGGCGCGGCGATGGCGAGAACCACCTTGATCTCAGGCGCGGCGTCGATCCACGGCAGGGCCAGCGCGCCGAGCGGGAGCGCGACGGCCCATTTAATCCACCACTCCGCCAGTTCCTGCGCGAACACCGCGGCGTAGGGCTGCCCGGTGCGGACGTAGAACGACGGCTCCCGCATGGAGATAGACAGCATGGTGTTGGCGGTGCGGTCGCTGTTGCGGCGCACGGGCGGCCAGAACCCGAAGATCGGCGCGGTTAGCCATAGGGCGGCGAGGATGGTGTAGGTCAGCATGGGCGAATTGCCACTTCACCCTGCGCTGCCAATCTGATAGCCGCCGCCGAATGCTGAAATTCAAGACTGAACAAGAAGGCTTTTGGGCGGGCAGCTTCGGAGCCGACTACATCGCGCGAAACCGAAGCGACGAACTTCTGGCCGCCAACCTTCAATTCTTCGGAAAGTGCCTCGCCCGCGCGGGGCGCATTGGCAGCTTCGTCGAATTGGGCGCGAACGTCGGCATGAACTTGCGGGCGCTCAAGGTTCTCTACCCCGCTGCCCGGCTCAATGCCGTCGAGATCAACGAGACAGCCGCAGGCGAACTCGCCTCGGTCGTGGGCGGAGAGAACGTCCACGTCGGCTCGATTTTCGATTGGACGCCCGCGCAGAAATCCGAACTGGCCTTCACCAAAGGCGTCCTGATTCACATCAATCCCGGCGAACTGGCGGCGGCCTATGACAAGCTCTACGAAGCTTCGGCGCGCTTCATCCTGGTCGCCGAATACTACAACCCGGCACCCGTCGCGATTCCCTACCGAGGTCACGACGACAGGCTGTTCAAGCGCGACTTCGCGGGCGAGATGCTGGACCGCTTCGGCGACCTCCGGCTGATCGACTACGGCTTTGCCTACCGCCGCGACCCTGCCTTCCCGCAAGACGATATCAGTTGGTTTCTGCTCGAGAAGGGCTGAGCCGCGCAGCATCAGGTGAGCGCCCGGTTCGGTAGCTCGAACACGCCGCAAACGTAGGAAGTGCGCTCGTTGGTCGCGTTGAAGACCGCAGAGCTAAACGACAGCGCGGCATACTTGCCCCCGAAAAGCGGGATGGCGCTGCACTGGCCATTGATGCGGAATTGGGCGAGCAGGTCCACCTGCGCCCGCGATGCGAAGCCATCGTTCTCGAAGAACTGGACGCCCATGCCGTGGCGATCAAGCCCGGCAACAGGCTCATTGAGCGAGCAGAACAGCGCCACACGTCCGACGTTCGGGCTGTAAGCCCCATCGGGGTCGAGTTGGATCGCTGACTGCGTTGCCGCGGCCCCGCGGTAGCCGACCGTGTAGGCGACGCCCGACGCGACCAGCCCGGCGAGCGGATCGACAGTGGTGCGGACAAGCACCCGCTCGAAGGTGAACGACGCGCAGCCGTTGGTAGAGCGATAGACGCCCAGCGCGTTTTCCAAGTCCCCGCCGACGCTTCCGACCAAGCGACCGAATACCAGCACGTCGCCGTTCGGAGCGAGCACGCACGACGTTTCGTTGGCGGAATAGGTCACGCCAGAAACCACGAAGTCGGGCAGCGCCGCCGATATGGTGAACGTGGTCCAGTCGTTGTCCGAGTAGGCGATGAAGCTCTCGGAGTTGTGGTAGACCGGGATCGCAACGCGGTTGGGATAGGCGCTTGTGCTGGGGAATTGCAGCGACGTGCCGGACGGCGACGTGACCGCTGTGTCGGTCCCGCCAGTGAGGTCGCTAGGATCGATCAGCAGCGTGGCCGCCGTCCAGGTCTGCCCGCCGTCCTTCGACTTGCGCAGGTAGATGTTGCGGGAAGCCCCAACGCTGTGAAGCTGATCGTCGATCGGCGTGGTCTTGACCGCAGGATACCCGTCAAGGTTGACGTGAAAGCGGTAAATCCACCCCTTGTTCGCGCCATGGGTGCGGACGTAGGCCGGGCCTTGGTGAGTGTGCCCCAAGCCGCTGGCGATATCGGGCGGCACGGCGTAGTCGGCTTGCGACAGTATCTGGACCGTCGCGTCGCCCGGCTCCCACGCAAGGATGCTGGAAATCTGCTTCGTCGGCGTCTCGCCGTTGCCGAGCGGGCTGCCACCGCCATCGAGATACCGGCGATAGGAATTGAGGCACAGGAACATCGCCCGGCCCGACTTCAGCCCGTCATCCAGCAGTGCCAGCCCCCCTTCGACGGCGCGGTCATAGTTGGCCTGTCCGAAGTTCTTGGCGACCGTCACCGACGCGCGAAGGTAGGGCGCTTCCCTGTGCAGCCGGAAAGTGGGCAAGTCGGCGTCGCTGACTGAACGATTGGTAATCAGCAGGTGCCGCAAGTAGATGGTGTTGGCCGGTTCGATTCCGAGATAGGCCAAAGCGAAGGTCGTCGCGGCGTTGTAGCTGCCATCGCTCTTCATCGGGTGCTTGAGGTGGTGCCAAGTGTGCTCGCCGTTGATCGACAGCGCGAAGTCGCCCGACTTGTAGCGATAGGTCAGTTCGATCCACTGGCCCGCGACGGCCTTGAACAAATTGGAAAAGGTCTGGAAATCAGAGCCTCCCGCGTTGGTGTGCTGGATCTGAATGATGCCCGTCGCCGCGACCCACGCCACCTGAATGAACTCGGTCGCCCCGGCGTTCGTCAGCGTCAGCAGCGTCGCGTTGCCCGCGGCGGGCAGATACATGTCGAGATAGACCGTGAACTCGGCCCCGTAGGCGAAATGCGAGGTCGAGATGCGGAACGCGTCGGCAGGCTCGATCTTGAACGTCGGCTCGCCGTGCGTCGCGGTATCGAGCGAGGCCCCGGTCGCGGTCAGGATGCCCGCCAGCGAGCCGAGATAGTTGGGGTTGGTGCCGTCCTGCCGCGCGACCTGTTCGGTTGCTCCCGCGCCTGCGTCGATGGCGAAATACGATGCTTCGGTCCCGGCCAGTTCCACCGCGCTGTTATCGCTCGCAGCAGCCGCGGCGAGGATGTCATGCAGCACCGTCGTCAGGGTCCAGCTTCCCGCACCCGAACCGCCGACCTTGATATAGAGATCGTTGTTCGCGTCGGTCGCGTCGGCATAGACCAGCGCCAGCGTGTCGGCGACATGGGCCAGATCGGCATTGAGAAGCGCGCGGGTCGCCTTCTTGACCGTCACGCTGCCAAGGCTGAGCGTCGCCATGGTGGCTTCGACAGACGCGAACAGCGAGCGGATATCGGCCTTGATCGGATTGTGCGGACCTGACGCCGGAATGCCGGTGGTCACGAAGTCCCGAAAGACCGAAGCCGCCGTGTCAGTGATGCTGCCCATCAGGCATAGCTCCCGGTGAAATCTTCGACGAAGCGAAAGGCCCCGCCATCGGCAAAGCCCATCATGGTCGGGCTGCGCATCGGCGTGTTGGGGTCGAGCCGCATGGTGCAGCGCGGGCTGGCGAAATCGACCGCTTGGCCCACGGTGATCGCCTCACGCAGCGGGGGGCGGATGCTGAGCGTCACCTGCGTCGGCGACTGCGCGATGATCTCGGCAATGCGATAGGCTCGCCAGCGCATCGCGGGATGGTCGATCGAAAGCCACTCCCCGCCGACCGGAGCGCGCGGCAGGTCGATCAGGTTGATGACAATCGTGGTGGCGCGCAGCAACGCGGCAGAGGCCACCGTTCCGGCCCCGTCCTGCGTCGAATATTCGCCTTCATCCCCGAAAGGCGTGTCGTCGCTGTGCGGAACGCTGCCCAGGCCGCTGGTCGGTTGGTGGCGTGCATCGCAGAACGGGACGATGATCGCCCGCACCCCGCCGTCGAGGTAGGCGCTGACCGCGCGATAGGCCAAGGCGGTTTCGGGTTCGTCGAGATAGGGATCGGCGATCTCGTAGAAGACGCGGCCCCCGCCATCGGATGCGATCACGTCTTCGTCGCCGGACAGTGCAACGCCGCCGCTGGTCACGCGCCGCTCTATGTCGGCTTCCTGCCCGTCCGGGGCGAACAGGCACGTCGGAAATATCTTCATGGCCCGGCATGGCTATGCCCGGCAGGCCAGCGCCGTTACCGCCGTCAGCCCGGCAAGCGCTCTATCGAGAACCACGAACGGCTCGCCTGAAGCGTGATCGACGTGTCGGCTTCCACGGCCAGCACGAGGTCGAAGTAATCCCCGGCGACCACGACCAGCGGCGGCGTCACCACCTGAAGCGCGGGCGTCGAAGTGCCGATCTCCGCCATGTGATACGGGATGCCCGCATAGGCCGCGCTGCCGTTTTTGCGAATGTAGAGCTGGACCCATTCGTCCGCGGTCATGCTGGTAAGGCGCACCTGGCCCACGACCCGTACCCGCGTCACTCCCGCCGGGACGGTCAGCCGCTCGCTGTTGGTCACATTGTCGTGCCAGCCCCCGGTATCGTATTCCTCGGCGTCCCAGGTCACAGCGGTATCGGTGGTGTAGTTCGCCGCGGTCTGGTCCGCCGCCTTCTTCACCAGCGCGCCGGAGAAATACAGCTCGTCGAAGTTGTCGTTCGTCTTGTCGAACGCGGTGCGCAGCGCGTCGCCGGTCCCGTCGTTCGGGACTGTGCCCAATCC
>JAZKHF010000115.1:0-3678 GCA_040385545.1 Pseudomonadota bacterium | reverse complement strand
CCCGACCCCGTCGCCGGTGGTGCAGGGCATCATCGAGAAGTTCGCCGCCGACAAGAGCGTCGAGCGCCGCGAAATCAGCGACGAGGAAATCGTCCAGCGCACGCTCTACACGATGGTCAACGAGGGCGCGAAGATCCTCGAGGAAGGCATGGCGCAGCGCGCGTCGGACATCGATGTGGTGTGGATCTACGGCTACGGCTGGCCGGTCTATCGCGGCGGGCCGATGCATTGGGCCGACAGCGAAGGGCTGGCCACGATCGTCGATGGCCTGAAGGCGCAAGCGGAGCGGATGGGCGACAAGTTCAGCTTCAGCCAATTGCTGCTCGACAAGGCCGCCACGGGAGAGAAGTTCACGCGCTAGGGAGAAAGTCGATGGCCGATTACATGGTCCAGGAGAATAGTGGCGAGCGGGCGATCCGATACGGCAGGTTGGCGGTTGCGATCCACTGGATCAGTGCGGCGTTGATCCTGAGCCAGGTGTATCTCGGTTTTGCGTTTGGCAATTTCCCTCGCGGCAGCGCCGAGCGTGGGGAGCTCTTCACCGCGCATAAGTCGGTCGGCGTCGTGATCCTGCTACTCGCGCTGACCCGTCTCGCGATCCGCTTCATTGACGCCCCGCCGCCCTATCCCGCCAGCTTCCCGAAATGGGAGCGGCGGGTCGCGGTATGGACCCATCGCATCTTCTATTTCCTGATGATCGCGCTGCCGCTGACCGGTCTGGCCGCCGTGTCCAAGCGTGCGGAGGGCGGAATGACCGAATTGCTCGGTGGCACCCTATTCCCGGTTGTTCCGATTCCAGCGTTGGGCGCGCTGCACGAGCCGCTGGCGTTCGGAATGATCGGCTTGCTGGTCCTGCACGTGCTGGCCGCACTCAAGAATCAGTTTGTTACCGGCGGTCCGGTGGCGGGGCGGATGCCACCGTTTCGGGCGACTCCTTAGGCAGCAATACCAGCATTGCGAAGGCCACAGCGGCGATCGCTGCGCCGGCATTGAACGCCGCCGCCGCGCCGCTTCGGTCCCACAGCAGTCCGGCGCCAAGGCTTGCCAGTAAGGCCGCGATCCCGCTGGCGAAGAAAAAGGCACCAAAGCTGGTTGCCCGACGTTCGGGTGCGGCTGCATCGGCGATCATGCGGGCGAATATGCCTTGCGTCAGCGCCATATGCGCGCCCCACAGGACAACCCCGAAGCCCACCATCCATAGGCTGGTTGCCCGTGCCAGCAGCACGTCGGCCACCACGAGCACTGCGATTCCCCCGAGCAATATCGTCCGCGGCGCGACTTGGTCGCTCCATCTGCCGGCGGGAAAGGCAAGCAGAAGATACGACAAAGCGAACAGGGACAGGACAAGCGGCGAAAGGCTGATCGACAAGCCGACATCCATCGCCTTGAGAATCAGGAAGCTCTCCGAAAAGCGCGCCAGTCCGAACAGGAAACCCACCCCGATCAATCGCTTTACACCCTGGTCCAGATCGCGAAAGTTGCCCCATCGGATCTTGCTCCCGATCGGTGCCGTGCTTCCGGTTTCCCGTAACATGGTCCAGGCCAGCAGGAACGACAGCACCGCCGGGATCACCGCGATCCAGAAAACCAGCCGGATATTCCCAGCCAGCCAGATCATCAGCCCGACCGCCACCAATGGTGCAAGGAACGCCCCGATCGTATCGAGCGACTGGCGCAGCCCGAACGCCGCGCCGCGAATCTCGGGCGGCGTTTCGTCGGCGATCATCGCATCGCGCGGTGCCCCGCGGATGCCCTTGCCGACCCGATCGACGAACCGTGCGCCCAGCAACGGCACGACTCCGTTGGCGAGCGGGAACAGCGGCTTGGACAGGGCGGCCATGCCATAACCCAGCAGCACCCACGGCTTGCGCCGATGCTGGTGATCGCTGAGTTTGCCCGACACCAGCTTGGCCATGTTGGCGGTCGCTTCGGATATCCCGTCCAGTACGCCTATCGCCGCCACCGGCAGCCCCAGCGTGACCGTCAGGAAGGCCGGTAGCAGCGCGTGGTAAATCTCGCTCGACAGGTCCATCAGCAGGCTGACGAACCCAAGCACCCAAACGGTACGGGGAAGGGCCGGAGACTTGTACATTCGCTTGATCATCGGACGATTGCGGTGCCACAAATTTGCTAATCGCGAAATGTTTGATAGCATGATGTCATGTGGAACAGTGGATCCCCCGGTGCGCTGGCGGCGCGCTTTGCGCGATTGGTCGAACGCTTGGGCGGCGACACGGCGGCGGCCAAGGCGATGGGCCAGCAACGCGAATTGCTTCAGTCCGTTGCCGCATTGGAGCCCGCGACCCTCAATCAGGTCGCCGCGCAGGTCAAGCGGGGTGCCCCCGCGATCAGTCGAGCGATCGATTCGCTGGTGCGTGCCGGGTTGGTTGAACGACAGGCCGATCCCGATAACCGGCGCCGCCTCGCGCTCCGCCTGACCGATGCCGGCCGCGAAATGATGGCCCAGCCACCCGCCGCGGACAAGGGCCTGGAAGGTCGCCTCGGCCGCCTCGGCTCAAGCGAGTTGCGCGCCCTGGAGCGCGGATTGGAAATATTGGAACGGCTGCCCGGCTGACGCTTCGCTGCGTTGCAGCAACGGCGACTTTCCGCTAAGGGCGCGGCAACTCCATTTCCGGGATAAAACAATGACCTCTCGCAACGTGGCGATCATCGCCCACGTCGATCATGGCAAGACCACGCTCGTCGACCAGCTTTTCCGCCAATCGGGCACCTTCCGCGACAACCAGCGCGTCGAAGAGCGCGCGATGGATTCCAACGACCTCGAGAAAGAGCGCGGCATCACGATCCTGGCGAAGTGCACGTCGGTCGAGTGGGACGACCACCACGGCACCACCACGCACATCAATATCGTCGATACGCCAGGCCACGCCGATTTCGGTGGTGAGGTGGAGCGCATCCTGTCGATGGTCGATGGCGTGATCCTGCTGGTCGACGCCGCCGAAGGCCCGATGCCGCAGACCAAGTTCGTGACCGGCAAGGCGCTCGGTCTGGGTCTGAAGCCGATCGTCGTCGTCAACAAGATCGATCGCCCCGACGCGCGTGCCGCCGAAGTCCTCGACGAGGTGTTCGAACTGTTCCTGACGCTTGAAGCGAATGACGAGCAGCTCGATTTTCCGGTGCTCTATGCGTCGGGCCGCAATGGTTATGCAGGCCTCACCGACGATGTTCGGGAGGGCGATCTGACGCCCTTGTTCGAAACCATCGTCAATCACGTCCCCGCGCCTTCGGCCGACCCCGACGGCCCGTTCAAATTCCTCGTCACCCTGCTTGATCGCGACAATTTCCTCGGCCGCATCCTGACCGGCCTGGTATTCTCCGGATCGATCAAGACCAACGCCCCGATTCATGCGCTCAGCCCCGATGGCAAGATCGTCGAAACCGGCCGCGCGTCCAAGATCATGGCGTTTCGAGGGCTCGAGCGGGTGCCGGTCGAGGAAGCCGGTGCGGGCGACATCATTTCGATCGCCGGCCTGACCACCGCGACGGTCGCCGACACCATTGCCGATCCCGCGGTGACCGAACCGCTGCACGCCCAGCCGATCGATCCGCCGACCCTGTCGATGCGGTTCGCGGTCAACGATTCGCCGATGGCCGGGCGCGAGGGCACCAAGGTCACCAGCCGGATGATCCGCGACCGCCTGTTCCGCGAAGGCGAGA
>JAZKHF010000114.1:2921-8520 GCA_040385545.1 Pseudomonadota bacterium | reverse complement strand
CGAACGCGGTGCGCAGCGCGTCGCCGGTCCCGTCGTTCGGGACTGTGCCCAATCCAATAACCTGCTTGGCCATGTCGCTATCCTCGGTCTGCGGTAATGCCGGTGGCGTCGGCGGTGTGAGCCGTGGTGTCGGCGGTGATCTGTTCCGTGGTGACCTCTACCGCCAGCGACCACGGCGACACGCGCCCGTCGCCGATCTGGTAGGCGACCTGCACTTCCACGGTGCTGTCGGTCGGCACGAAGTCGGTTTCCAGAATGACCGACGTGCCGGGATCGACATCGCCGAACTCAAGCTCGCCGCCCCACGTCGCCGCGCCAACGGTGCGCCAGCGGACGAACCATGTCAGGTCGGGCCGGTCCAGCGCCGCCACCACGATCCGAATCCGCGCCCCCGGTGTCCCGCTGGCGGTGTTGTCCGTGCCGAAGAACGTGGCCGAAGTGATCTCGGGCGCATCTAGCGCGACGGTCGGCACCCGGTCGCCCAGATTGGCCGGGTTGCCTTCCTCGAGCGCCGGGTTCCAAGTGTCGATATCGGGATCCGCCGCAACCCATGTGAACGTCACCCCGCCAGCGATGTTGCGGGTCAGGGCGAGGATTTCCGCCGGGCCGTCGTAGAACGTCACCCCCGCCTCGGCCAAGGTCAGGTCGATATAGCGCTGGCCCCTCACCGACCGGCCGGCGATGTTCGTGGTGACCGTGCCGCGCTTGGGCGCATTGATCCGCGCCATCCTGCGCTTGGCCAGATAGCGGGCCTGAGCGTGGCTAGGAACGTCGGCTTCCTGCGCGGTGGATAGCACCTGCCCCCGCGCGATAATGTCGTCCTCGTCGCGCCACGGGTCGGTTTCGACGGTGTTGAAGTCGTGCTCCGACGAAACGTAGGAGCAGACGATCTCATTGGCCGCCGCGTCATCGTCAACCGCCCCATCCTCGAACGTGTAGGACAGGATTTCAGCGGCACCGATGCTGACCGTGGGCGTGAGATACTGCCCGGAATAGATCGCCAGCGCCCCGTCCGCGCGGGGGGACATCCACCCGTCGAAGGTATCGAGCAGCCCGCTCACGACCTGTTCGTGCCGGTCGGTGTGCTTGTGACTGAGGCAGGAGCGATAGCGCGCCTCGCTGCCACCCGCGGCCAAGGCCCTGGCACCGTTGCAATGCGCCGCCGCGGCGATCCACAGGCTCAGCGTCGGGGCGATGCGACGCGCCCACCATGCGCTGCGCAGACTGGCCAGCGCGGCGGCATAGCCAGCATCGGCGCGGGGAAGCGACGGCTTCGGCCCTTCGCGGACAAGCTTGTAGTGGAGCAGTTGGCGGACAGGGTTTTCGGTCCATGTCCATGCCGCTTCGTTCAGCGGGTCGACCGCGGCGGGGTCCGGGCATTTCTGCCACCGCGCCACGATAGACGGCACCGGCACGCTCGATTGCGGATAGACCTCCTGGAAATTCTTGGCCTTCACCGACTTGGCGGTCAGCGCCATCGCGACCACGCCATCGCCCCTGTGGCCGGCGGTCCAGATCGAAGGCAGCAGCGCGGTGATCGCCGGGAAGCCAGCGCCCGGAACAGCCCCGTTGGTGGTGTAGATGTTGACCGCGCCGTCGCCGTAGCGACCATCGGTGCCGGTGTTGACCGCAGTTCCGGTCAAGGTGACAAGATCGTCGCCAAGGTAATAGGCTTCGATCCCGTCCAGCGCGCCTTCGTGGACCGCGTAGACATCGACCGCCGTGCCGTCCGATGCCGTCTCGAACAGAGTGTAGAAGCCATACAGTCGGCATCGTCCGTATGCTGAGACGCGCGGCGGGCGAGACGTCTTGATCGCTTGCTCAGTTGTCGGAGCCTTGGCTTTCTTTTGACCGATACCAAGGAAGTCGCCGATGATGCCGCCTGAAATGTTCGTCCCGAACACCTCGTTGGAGATGAACGCCCCCACGACTCCAATAGGCCCGCCTAGCTGCCCGATGATTGAAACCAGCAGATTGCCCATCAGGGCCGCCAAACGCGCAGGACGTGTTCAGGCTCGATCGACGTGAACCCCAGCCCGCGGTCCAGCACGACCGCCCAGCGCTTGCCCGTGAACACCGCCCCGGCCTGTTCCGCCCCGACCCCGATGACGCCGATATCCCCGGCGCGCAGGTCCGGGGCCTCAAGCCCGGCCAGCCCTTCGGCGAACAGCACGTCGAGCCCGCCAGCTTCGGCGATCAGGTGTTCCGCCTCGGCTTCGCTTTCGTAGCCGCGCCACTTCGCCATCGGGTCCGGGTGGCCGTTGCGCATCGCCCATTCCGCCGGGAACGTGCAGCAATCCCACACCCCCGCGATACGACGACGGCGCGCGGACTCGGCCAGGAACTCGCCCAGCATTAGCGAGGCCCCCAGCGACGCGACGTGCCGCCATTGATCTTGGCGACGTGGCTGAAGAACTGGTCGGTCGGAAAGTCGCGTTGCTGCTCCGCGGCGGTGAAGAACGCCAACGGCGCCCGGCCCCGCGTCGTCTCGCCCGCGCCGACCACCAGCTTGAGCGAGCGGGTCCGGCCCTGTTCGGTCGTGTCGCTGGATATGGCCAGACTCTTGCCCTCGCCGCTCCACTCCCATTCGACCGATACCACGATCCAGTCATCGTCGAACGTCACCCGCCCGATATCGACCCGCGCACCCGGCACCTGGTCGGCTTCCTCGTTGGCCAGCACGATCGCCGCTTCAGACACGCCCGACAGCGTGACTTCGAGGCGCTGCGCCGTGCCGTTGATCAGTTGCTCCAGATCGGGGATATCGACCAGCTCGCCCGCGCCGGGAACGACCACAGGCGCGGGCAGCACGGTATCGGCGGCGAGCGGAAGGTTGCCGTGCCCGGACCAGAACAGCGCAGGCAGGTCGGTGCCGATCCTGAACACGAAGGATTCGCGATAGGCCGCCACGTCAGAACCCGTCGCGGCGGTGCTGCGCCAGTCGCGCGGGCGCTGCCTTGAGCGTCAGCTTTGCCGCCTGCGCGTCCATTTGCGCGGCTTGAGACAGGATGTTGCGCGACAGTTGTTCCGCGAACCCCGCCGGTGTGACCGAATTGCGGGCATCGACCTTGATGTGGAAATGCCGGTCGCCGCCACCGCTGCGCATCGCGTCCATGCGGCCGAGCGGGACGATCTGCCCACCGCCGTTCGGAATGAAGCCTTCGACGCGGCCCGGCGATGCGCCCTCGTTGACGCGATACATCCGACCACCCATGACGGGGCCGCCGCTGGCGCGACCGAAGATGCTGCCAATGCTGGCGAGAAGCCCGCCGAAGCCGCCACCGCCGCCAGCGCCCCCGGCCTGAGAAAGAATATCGGCGAGCGGGCGGAACAGGATTTGCTCAAGCAGGATCGAAAGCAGTTCCCGGATGAACGGGTCTTTGGTGCCGATCGCCTTGCCAATGGCGTCCGCGATACCGTCGTTCACGTCCTGAAGCTTGCGAACCACTGCGGCCTCTACGGCTTCGCGCGGGTTGTCGAGGCTGTCGGAATAGCGCGCCAGAGGGCCTTTCGCAGCCTCACGCTCGCGCCGCGCATCTTCCGCCGCGTCCCGTGCCGCATCGGCTGCGTCGGCGGTGCGCTCGGCCAATGCAGCGCTTAGCCCGGCCGCCACGACCTCACGCTTTTTCGCTGCGTTGACTTCGTTTTGCAGGATAAGCTGTGCT
Source organism: Pseudomonadota bacterium (assembly GCA_040385545.1). GTDB lineage: Bacteria > Pseudomonadota > Alphaproteobacteria > Sphingomonadales > Sphingomonadaceae > Sphingomicrobium. Next base: position 4,855 of record JAZKHF010000114.1, on the reverse strand, counting down.
TTCTCGGCTTCGGAGATGCCTTCGCGCTGGCGGATGCGCTCCTTCTCGGCCGACAGGTCGGCGTTGATGCGCAGCCGCTCGGCTTCGGCGCGATCCTCAAGGCTGCCGCTCAATTCGGCGCTGGCCGATGCAAGGTCGGCGGCAAGCTGTTCCAGTTCGACCGAGATGGCATTCGCGGCCTTGACCGCCTGCGCCGGGGCCATGGCGAGCAGGGCCAGTGCGCCCGCGTTGTTTTGCCCTGCCGCGCCGAACGGGTTGGCGTCCGCGCCCTCGCCGAAGCGCGACTTGAGCGGCCCAAGCCCGCCGCGGAACACGCTGCTATTGAGCGGCACCGGAGCGGCCCGCGGAGCCTGCCGTGGTGCCGGTGCGCCAGTGCCGCCACGGACCGGATAGGCACCCCCGGTCGCCACATTCAGCACCCGGCTGAGGACCGCCCCGCCCACGCCCTTGTCGTAGAAGCGCTGGTAGTCCTGCTGGAATTTCTGGAACCGCTGAAATGCGCGGTCGGCCTCCCCCAGCTTGTCGATCAGGTAGGCGAGGGAGTCGGCGAGCCGGACGATACTGCCCGCGTTGTCGGCAACGCTGCTGGCGATCTTGGCTTCGAGCACCTGCTTGAGCGCGCCCAGCTTGTCAGCGGTATCGTCCGCCTTTTGAATCTGTTCTTCGCTCAGGACGAGGCCCAGTTTCTGCGCCGCGTCGCGCAGATTGTTGACGCCAGCGGCCCCTTGCGAAAGCAGCGGCTCGAGCTTTTGACCGGAGCGTCCGAACAGGTCCATGAGAAGAGCGGCGCGCTCGGCGGGAGACGCTACACCGCGCAGAGCTTCGGCGATCAGCGGAATTGCACGGCCCGCGTCGATGACGTTACCGTTGGCATCCTTCACCGAAATACCCAGCTTCTCGAATGCTTCGGCTTGCGCCTTGGTCCCGCTGGCAGCCTCGCCCAGACGACGGGTCAGTTGCGACAGCGCCTGGTCGGTTTCCTCGACCGATAGACCCGCCTGCGAACCGGCGTAACGGTATTCCTGAAGCGCGTCCGTGGTAACGCCAAGCTGCTGCGCGACCTCGCCCAGCGATGAAGCGTATTCCAGGCCCTGCTTGATCGCGTTGGTGATCGTGCTGACGCCGACCGTGCTGATATAGGCAAAGGCCGCGCCCTTCGCGAGATCGAAGCCCTGCTTCAACCCCTCGCCCATCTTCTTGCCGCGCGCCTCGATCGCGCCAAGTTTCTGGTCGGTGAGGCGCTGCGCCTGCGAAACCTTCGCGTTGTAGTCGCGAACTTCGGCGATAAGTCGGAGGGTAATGGGATCGACTTGGGGCATCTACCGCTCCGCTGGCGCGGGGCGACGCTATGTGGCGGGGGCGCTTGCCGTTACCGCCGTCACGGTCACTGGATCGTGTGCGCCGCCATGAACCGCTTAAGCCCTTCCGAAGCCTCGACGGTGCCGGGCTTGTCGGGATCGACGTTGTAGGCGGCCAGCGCTTCGAGGTAGCCGCTCAGCGAGAGCGTGGCCGGGTCAAGCCCCATCGTCCCGCAATTGACCAGCACCTGGCCCTTTACGAAGCGTCCGCTTCCGCTGCTTCGGCCTTTTTTTTAACGCCTACTGCCGATGCATCCACGCCATGGATCGCTGCCTTCAGCACGTCTCGCGCAAGCTTCAAATCATGCTCTGCGGGCCGGGCAGGGTAGCAATACGTTTCGACCAGTTCGCGCGCCTCTTGCTCGCCAACCCCGCCGCCCACCAAGGCGTTGCGGATAAGCGAATGGCAAGATTTGAGACTGGCGTTCATCGGACCCGCGATAAGCAGGCTGCCAGCAAAATCGACTGAGTTGACTTGAAGCTCGTGGAACAGCGCGAAAATGGAGCAATCCGCTTCCCGATCGACCGCGATGACGCGGGGCATCGGAAGCCAGAAATCATAGTCGCCATCGGCGA
>JAZKHF010000114.1:0-2821 GCA_040385545.1 Pseudomonadota bacterium | reverse complement strand
TCGACCGCGATGACGCGGGGCATCGGAAGCCAGAAATCATAGTCGCCATCGGCGAAGGCGAGAGTGACGCGGGTTTCCACGGCCTACGCCGCGGCGGTCCAGGTGATCGTGCCGTCCGAAGCGAGGTTGATCTCGCCCGTGGTGTCGGCATTGGGATCTAGGCTCATGTTCGACGTGGTGAGAACGAACGCCCCGGCATAGGTGCCGTAGAGCACGCCCGCGTCGGTCCCGTCCGCCTTGTAAAGCTCGACCTTGTAGTTCTTCGACACGCCCAGCGCCGAACGGAACGAAGCGATGTTGGCCTTGTCCACCGCGCCCGTTCCCGAAACGTCGAGCTGCTTGCCGACGACGCGGACCTTGCGGACGCCGGGAATGCCGGGCTTGGCGCAATCGCGGCGGAAGCGGTCGTTCGTGTTCGCGGTCTCGTTGATCGAGACGCCCTCGATTCCGCAGATCGCGGTGAAGACTTCGGTCGGCGTGGCACCGTCGCCCATCTTGATAAGGGCGAAGTCGGCCTCGTTTGGAACGCTCACAAGCAGGTCTCCGCGCAGGTTTCGCGGCGACGCTATGCGGGGTCAGTCGGCCTCGTTACCGCCGTCAGGCACCAGCGAGAGTGTGGCGCGGCGTTCTTCCGGGCTATCCATGGCGTTCACGAAGGGCAGGAACATCACGCCAGCGGCCTGGTCCTCGAAACCGGCCTCACGCAGTCTGCGCGCCATGTTGCTGATATTCGCGCCGTCGAGCGCACCGGCGAGATGCAACTCGGCGATCAGGACTTCGATCAGCGTGGATAGCGCGGGGTCTGACGACACGCCGCCAGCATAGCACGATTTACTCGGCAAGCACCCGGCAATTGACCTGCGCGAACCAGTGGAACGCGTTGGGCGTATCGTCGGGCAACATCCGCTTGTCGGAAAGGCGGATGCGCGCATTGCCGCCGCCCTCAAGCGCCAGATTGTTGTCGGCCAGCGCGGTTTCGATTGCCGCGCCGATCGCGCTGGCGTGATCTTCGGCGGTCTGCGTCACTGCGCCGGTGCCATCGACCACAGGCCCGGCGAATGCGTGAACGTCCCACGTCACCGTGCCGCCCCGGACGCAGGATGCGCGGATCGGCTGCTCTGTCGGCGACGAAAGCAGCACGAACGGCTTTTCGGGCAAGTCGCTGCTCGACGAGAATATGCTCGCCGCCGGGACTAGCGCGATGAGCGGTGCGTTACTCTTCAGCCGCGTCAGCAACGCGCGGCGCACGACTCTTTGTAGTCCGACCGCCATCGGCCTTCTCCTCATGCGCGTCGGCGTATGCCTTGGCGATTGCGTCGGTCACTTCGTGGTCGCCCGCGCCGTATTCGATCGTCACCTGCGGGGTGCGATAGGTCCAGGCGCGCTCCATCTTGATCGTCTGCATGGTCGTTCTCCTATCCGCTGGCCTTGACCAGCTTGTCGATTTCCCTGGCGAACAGGGCCTCGATCTTGGGCTTCATCTTGTCGCGGGCGGGTCTGACGTGGGGTCTCGCCGCCATCTTCGACGTGCCAAGCTCCAGCGCCGCCGCATAAGGGGCCTTGGACCGAAACTCCGCGCTGACCGGGCCGGTCTTCTCGGTCTCGAAATTAGCTTGCAGGACCCCGGTGTCGCGGTTCGGGTATTCGCCGGGCGCGCTCGGGACATGGTTTTTGCCTGATACCGACCCCGCCGAGACGCCGCGAAACGCCTCTGCCCGCACCATGTCGGCCCCGACGAACACGACCCTCCCCGCCGCCTTGACGATCGAAGCGCCGGACAGGTTCTTCAGCCGCCGAAGGTGCGCGTCTTTCCCCTTCATAGCCATCACCCGAGCCGCCTTGCCCGACATTCCCAACCGATGCCCGCCGGGTCGCGCGTCACCGACAGCAGGCCCCAAGTCCCGACGTGCGGACCCGTCGCCAGCACGATCAGCGCCGACGTATCCAGCGAGGCCGGGCCAAGGATCAGCAGCCGGGCGTCGGTCTCGAGAAAATCGGGGGCGGAGCGCATGGCCTGCGTCGCGGCGTCGCCCTGAACCCGGCAATCCTCGCGCAGCACCGCCCCCGCCGCTGTGATCGACCCGCCCGTGTCGAAAGTGGCGGGGCTTTGCCGCACCACTTCCCCGGCGTGGTAAGGCCCGCCGAACTGCGCCGAGAACCCGGTCGCGAGATTGGCGAACACCCGCTCAAGCATAGCCGGACACCGGCGGCGTCCATGCCAGGCGAGGCCCGGCGAACGATGCGCGTTGCAGCGCAATGAACTCGCGCCCGTAAGGCGTCGCGCTCAGCCCGGTCAGACCAGCGGTCGAATCCGAAACCGTGGCCGAGAACGAACCGGAGCGGAAGCTGGTGAGGCCCTGTGGGATAGCGCCGGGCAAGGCACCGTTGGCCGACAGCATGTGCGCCGCATAGGCAAGGCGGGCCGGGTCGCGGTCGGCCTCTCGCCAGTGGTCGCCGACGTAGCGCCCGGCATCGCCAAGCCAGTAGCCGATAGACCCATCCTCAACCGTGCTGAACGCGCTGTAGCGCAGGCGGAACAGCGCCAGCAGATCGGACGCCCGGTCGAACACAGGCAGCACCGCCACTTCGCGGAACGTCCGCCCGCCCGCCGTCACGGCGCCCAGATTTACGGTAGCCGTCTCGCCATCGGTTCCGCCCGAAAGCCAGACCGTGACCTGCGTCGTGGAATGCGCGCTGCTGTCCTTGACCACCGTGCCTGTGCCGACCGTCGCAGTGTGACTGGCGATGGTGTCCGCGCCGTCGAGAGGCACGGTCCAGGTGAAGTCCAGAACCTCGGCGGGGTCTTTGGCGGGCCAGACGA
>JAZKHF010000113.1:0-24723 GCA_040385545.1 Pseudomonadota bacterium | reverse complement strand
CCCGCCGCGACGACGGCACCGACGACGGTTTCGAAACCGGCGTCGTCACGCGCACTCGGCCCAAGACCAAGAAGCCGTCGCAGTATAAGGTGCTGCTGCTCAACGACGATTATACCCCTATGGAATTCGTGGTGCTCGTCCTCCAGCGCCATTTCTCGATGGGGATCGAGGATGCGACCCGCGTCATGCTCCAGGTTCACCAGCAGGGCGTCGGCATCTGCGGCATCTTCACCTATGAGGTGGCCGAGACCAAGGTCACCCAGGTGATCGACTTCGCCCGCGAGAATCAGCATCCATTGCAGGCGACGCTGGAGAAGGCGTGATCCTTTCTCCCTTCCCTCCTTCAGGGAGGGGGTCGAGGGGTGGGTACTTGCTGTTTCACTATCCCGAAGAGTCTTTTGGCGCGCAGACGCGCGCACCCACCCCCGACCCCTCCCTTGAAAGGGAGTGGAGTTCGACCTAGTCGCGGTCGATGGACTCGATCAAAATCACCGGCGGCAAGCGCCTCGAGGGGAAAATCCCGATTTCGGGCGCGAAGAATAGCGCGCTGACCCTGCTTCCCTGCGCTTTGCTCACCAGCGGCAAGCTGACGCTCGGCAATCTGCCGCGGCTGGCCGACGTCGACAATTTTTCGCATCTGCTCAACGGCCTTGGCGTTTCGACCAAGGTCGCCGGGGTCAAGAAGGGCGAATATGGGCGCAAGATGACGCTTGAGGCGGCGGAAATCGCTTCGACCGTCGCGCCCTATGATATGGTGCGCAAAATGCGGGCCTCGATTCTGGTGCTCGGGCCGATGTTGGCGCGGGCCGGCGAAACGACCGTGTCGTTGCCCGGCGGCTGCGCCATCGGTGACCGGCCGATCGATTTGCATCTGAAGGCCTTGGAAGCGCTCGGCGCGACCATCGAACTGGCGGCGGGCTATGTAAAGGCAACCGCGCCGAAGGGCCGACTGTCGGGTGGCGATTACACGTTTCCCGTCGTGTCGGTCGGCGCAACCGAAAATGCGCTGATGGCGGCGGTGCTGGCGAGCGGACGAAGCCAATTGTTCAATGCCGCACGCGAGCCCGAGATCGTCGATCTGTGCAATTTGCTGGTAGCGATGGGCGGCAGGATCGAGGGGATCGGATCGTCGCATCTGATCATCGACGGAGTCGATGGGCTGAACGGCTGTAAATATGATGTGATGCCCGACCGCATCGAGGCCGGCAGCTATGCCTGCGCGGCCGGGATTACCGGCGGATCGATCGAGCTCGTCGGCGCGCGCCCCGCCGACATGCTGGCGATCACCAATGGGCTGGCCGCGGCGGGCCTGGGGATAGAGTTCACCGACAATGGCATGAAGGTCAGCGCGGACAAGCCCTTGAAGCCACTGGCCATCTCGACCGCGCCGTTCCCGGGCTTCCCGACCGACATGCAGGCCCAGTTCATGGCGATGCTAACGGTCGCCGACGGGCAGAGTTTCCTGGAGGAGACGATCTTCGAGAATCGCTACATGCACGTGCCGGAATTGCGCCGAATGAGCGCCGATATCGAGGTTCACGGGCGCTCGGCGATCGTCAAGGGCGGGGCGTCACTCACCGGGGCGCAGGTGATGGCGACCGACCTTCGCGCGTCGATGAGCCTGGTGCTCGCAGGCCTTGCCGCGGAGGGCGAGACCGAAGTGCTGCGCGTCTACCACCTCGACCGCGGCTACGAGCGGCTGGAGGAAAAACTCCAGTCGGTCGGCGCGACGATCGAGCGGGTTTCCGCCGGTTAGGGCTGTCTGGGGGACAGCCTGCCTGCGGGAAGCGGGCTAGGCGGCGATCGCCCAGGCCGGGTCATCGTCATTAGCGGGTTGTTTGATTTTCTTGGCGACGCGGACTGCGACACGTCTGGCGCGCTTGCCCAGCCGTCCGATCCGATCAATGGCTCGCAACCGATAGTAAGTCGCTGTCGCTCGCAACTTGGTGACGTTGGCGACGACATAAACTCCGAATAAGGCATCGACATACAGCGCCATATCGACGGCAGCGAGGAACGCGAAGTCGAGGGGCAGCGAGGCCGCGAACGCCCAGACGAAGAACGCGACCAGGACCACCATGACGATCCTGCCGGCCCAATATTTCAAATGATGCAGCACGCTTAAGCCCCAACGCAACGGTTCAAAACAAGATGGTGGATCGCGGCTTGATTGCAATCCTTCCGGTCAATCCGCACTGGTCAGTTGCCGCTGCCCGCCGAGCTTGTGGACGCGACCCGATTTCATCACGAAGCCGACCTGTTCGAGCAGGCGGACATTCTGCGTCGGGTCGCCGTCGACCGCGATGATGTCGGCGTCCTTGCCCGCCTCGATCGTCCCCGCCTTCGACGAAATTCCGAGCAGTTCGGCGGCGTCGACCGTGGCCGAGCGGATCGCCAGCGTCGGGCTCATGCCATTCTTGGTCATCAGCGCGAATTCCTCGGCATTGCGGCCGTGGGGGCTGACCCCGGTATCGGTTCCGAAGGCGATCTTGACCCCGCGGCGGATCGCTTCGGCAAAGCTTTTCTCGGCATTACCGGCCGCTGCGCGGGCCTTGTCATATTGCGCCTGGGTCAGCGCCCCGCGCTGACCATCCGCAAGCGCCGCGGCGGGAGCGAGAAGGGTGGGGACATAATAGGCCCCGCCCGACTTGTAGAGGCGGAAGCTTTCTTCGTTGGTGAAGGTGCCATGCTCGATCGAATCGACCCCGGCGCGAAGAGCTGCGTTGACTCCTTCAACCCCATGGGCGTGCGCCGCGACCTTTCGACCGAAGGTGCGCGCGGTGGTGACCACGGCACGCATTTCATCGTCCATCATCTGCTGGTTCAGCCCGCCGGGTACATTGCTCAGCACCCCGCCGGTGGCGGCGAACTTGATGACGTCGGCCCCTGCGCTGACCTGTTCGCGGGTTGCGCGGCGGCAATCGTCGGCGCCATTGCAAGTATTTCCGGGCTGGGGGATCAGGCTGGCGAGCCCGCGATTGGCGCCGTTGCGACCGTCGCCATGCCCGCCCGAGACCGACACCATCCGCGCCGCCGACAAGATGTTGGGTCCGGAGAATTGGCCGGCATTGATCGAATCGCGCAAGCTCAGCATGAGCCGCGGATCGCCGCCGAGGTCGCGCACCGTGGTGAAGCCCGCGAGCAAGGTCTTGCGGGCGTTGAGGATGGCGGTGAACGCCTCATCCTCATTGTCGCGCCCCGACGCCTGCAGCCGCGCCTGGAGCCGGTCGTCGAGGCCGGAGAGGTGGACGTGGGAGTCGATCAGGCCGGGAAGGACGGTCGAATTGCGAAGGTCCACCACGCGCGCGCCGGGGACATCGACGAAGCCGTCGCGCACTTCGGCGATGGTGCGGCCGCGGATGACCACGCTCGCGTTGCGGCGGGCGGGCTTGCCGGGTTCTGCCAGCAGGGTGCCGGCGTGGATCACGGTCACCGTTTCCGCGACGGGGGCGACTGCTGCGGGTGCCTGCGCGAAGGCGGGCGCGGCGGTGGCGAGGGCGAGCGCGATAACCAGTGACTTCATTTCAGTTCCCCTGTTCAGATCGTGTCGAGTGCGTGCAGCAACAGGCCGACGAGACCGCCGACCAAGGTGCCGTTGATTCGGATATATTGGAGGTCGCGGCCGACCGCATTTTCGAGCCTGTCGGTGATGGTCTGCGCGTCCCAGCCACGGATCGTCTCGCTCACCAGTTTGACGATCGAACTGCCGTAACTGGCCGCCATGCCCGCCACCGCGCGCCGCGCAAACTGGTTGATGGCGGTGCGGATGCGCTCGTCTTTCTCGAGGCTCTGGCCCATTGATTTCAGTACATCGCCCATCTTGCCGGCCATCGCCGCATCGGGGTTGCGCGCGGCGCGGATCATCGCCTCGCGGCCCTTTTGCCACAAGGTGTCAAGCCACAGTCCGACCGAGCGATTGTCGAGCAATTGCAGTTTCAGTTCCTCGACCTTGGCCTGGGTTTCGGGCTTGGTCTGTAGATCGTTGGCGAGGTCGGCCAGTGCCTGCTCGACCCGGATCCGCACCGGGTGCGCCGGGTCGGTCTGCATATCGACGGTAAGCTTCTTCAGCCCGTCGATGATCGAGTCCGACAGGCGCGTGTCCATCCCTGCAAGCTTGAGCACCCAATTAGTGCGCTTCTTGACCATCTCGCGGATCAGGCTCTCGTTGGCGTCGAGCGCGCGCGCGGTCCAGCGGATCGCGGCCTCGAGCATCGGCACATGGCGATCCTCGTTTATCGCGGAGGCGAGGGCATGGCCCAGCAACGGCGCGACTTCGGCCTGCCGCAGCCGGCCGGAGATGGCGCTCTTGACCAGTCCGCCGAGGCGCTCGTCATCGAGACTTTCGAACAGGTCGGCGATCAGGCGACTGGCACCCGATCGGATGCGCGTTTCTTCGCCCTGTGGCGCTTGCAGGAAGCGGCCCGCCGTACCGGCCAGATCGATATGCCGCATCCGCCGCGCGACGACCGGTGCGATCAGGAAGTTGGACTTGAGGAAGTTGGCCAGCGCCTCACCGATGCGATCCTTGTTGCGCGGGATGATCGCGGTGTGCGGGATCGGCAGGCCGAGGGGGTGGCGGAACAAGGCGGTGACCGCGAACCAGTCGGCCAGCCCGCCGACCATGCCGGCCTCCGCGAACGCCTTGACCCACGCGAGCCAAGGATAAGCGGGCTCGAACGCGCGGGCGGCGAGGAAGACGATTGCCATGACCACCAGCAGCCCGGTGGCCGCCAGCTTCATGCCGGCGGTGCCGGGCTGAACCGGATTGAATCGAGCAAGGTCCCGGGTCATCCCCGCCACCTTAGCCGCTCGCCGGTCGATGTCACGACGCGCGTTATTCGGCGGGTAGTGGCTCGGCCATCGGCTTGTGCGGTTCGCCATTGTCGATCCACTTGCCGAACTTGCGTCCGATCCAGCTTTCGACGTCGGCCGCCAGGCTGAAGCTGGCCGGGACGATCAGCAGGGTCAAGATGGTCGAGAAGATCAGTCCGCCGATAACGGTGATGCCCATTGGCCCGCGGAACGAGCTGTCGCCGGTCAGCGACAGGGCAACCGGGACCATGCCCGCGACCATCGCCACGGTTGTCATCACGATCGGCTGGGCGCGCTTGTGGCCGGCCTCGAGGATCGCGGTATCCTTATCGACCCCGCGCTCCATCTCCTCGACCGCGAAATCGACCAACAGAATGGAGTTTTTGGCCACGATTCCGAGCAGCATCAGCAGGCCGATAAACACCGGAAGCGAGACTGCGGTCCCGGTCACGTAGAGCGCGAAGGCGGCACCGAGCGGGGCGAGCAGCAATGACCCCATGTTCACGAACGGCACCAGCACTTTCTTGTAGAGCAGCACCAGCACCGCAAACACCATCAGGATGCCGGCAATGACCGCCACGACGAAATTGATCATCAATTCGGTCTGCCATTTGCTATCGCCAAGCTGAAGCTCGGCCACGCCACGCGGCAGATTCTTCATGGTCGGAAGCGCGCGGATCTTCTTCCACGCATCGCCGGATACGACGTTCTCCGCGAGGTCGGCACCGACCGCGATTCGGCGCACCTGGTTGGTGCGCTGGACCGTGGTTGGGCCGGCGCCGAAACTGATGTCCGCCACCGATTTCAGCGGAACCGACGTTCCATTTTGCGTTGGAACGGGAAGATTCTCGAGTGTTGCCAGATCGCGGCGCGACGATTCAGAGATTGCCACGCGGATCGGCACCTGTCGGTCGGACAGCGAGAATTTCGCGCTATTCTGGTCGATGTCGCCAAGCGTCGCGAGGCGGATGGTCTGGCCGAGCGCACTGGTCGTAACGCCGAGGTCGGCCGCCAGGTCGAGCCGCGGACGAATGATGATTTCGGGCCGCACCAGATCGCCCTGCGTGCGCGGTGCGCGAAGCTCGGGGATGGTCTGCATTTCGGCAGCGATCTTGTTGGCCGTCGCCAGCAGCACGTCGGGATCGTCACCGCCAAGATGCAATGTGATGTCGCGACCGCCACCACCGCCGCCTTCTGGGCCACCGCCCGATTGCGACTGGAAGTTGACCCGGGCGTCGGGAATGGCTGCAAGCTTCGATGAGAGGCTACGCTCGATGTCGATCGACGTCCGCTCGCGGTCGTCGCTCCAGGTGATGTTGAGATTGGCGCTGCCGACGTTGACGCGCTCGACAACCTGCACGAACTCGGGTGCGGTTTCGACGATTTCGCGGGCGCGGGTCGACACGGCTTCGGCCTGGGCGCGGGTCGATCCCGGCGGCAGGAACATCCGCACCTGGCTGAATTCCCGGTCCTGGGGCGGGAAGAAAGTAAACGACAATTGGCTGAACAATAATGCCGTCAGGGCCAGCGATACGACGCCGCCGACAACCGAGGACCAACGATGCTTCAGTGTCCACTCGAGGGCACGCATGTACCAGCGCATCACGGCATTGTCGGCGTGTGGGGCCGGCCCATGGCCTTTGAGCAGGTAAGCCGCCATCAACGGTGTAATCAGCCGCGCGACGAACAGGCTGATCAGCACTGCGACGACGACGGTGAAGCCGAAATTCTTGAAGAACTGGCCGGAGATACCCGGCATCAGACCGACAGGCAGGAACACCGCCACGATCGCCATGGTCGTGGCCAGCACGGCGAGACCAATCTCGTCGGCGGCGTCGATCGACGCCTGATAGGCGGTTTTGCCCATCCGCATGTGCCTGACGATATTCTCGATTTCCACGATCGCATCATCGACCAGTACGCCGGCCACCAGGCTGAGCGCGAGCAGGCTGAGGAAGTTGAGGGTGAAGCCCATCAGGTCGAGGAACCAGAAGGTCGGGATTGCCGACAGCGGGATCGCGACCGCCGAGATCAATGTCGCTCGCCAGTCGCGCAGGAACAGGAACACGACGATGACCGCCAGGATCGCGCCTTCCCACAACATTTCCATCGACGATTCATATTGCAGGATGGTCGCATCAACCTCGGTATAGATGCGGTTGAATTTGACCTTGCCGTCGCTGTCTTTCTCGATCTGGCGAAGGGCCTTTTCGGCCTCTTCGTAGGTGGTGACGTCGGATGCGCCCTTGGCACGCGTGATCCCGAAACTGAGGATCTGGCGGCCGTTCAACTTGCTGATCGACCGCTGTTCGCTGTTGCTGTCGATAACCTGCGCGATGTCGCTGAGCCGCGCCGTGCGACCGCCAGGCAGAGCGATCTGGGTCGCGCCCAGCGCCGCAGCGTCAGTCGCATTGCCGAGGACACGGACCGATTGTTCGGCCCCTGCGATTTCGGCGCGACCGCCAGCCGAATCGAGATTGATCTGGCGAAGCTGCTGGTTGACCTGCGCGGTGGTGATGCCCTGCGCCTGCATCGCCGCCGGATCGAGAATCACGCGTATTTCGCGATTGACCCCGCCGTAGCGATCGACCGCCGCCATGCCGGGAATTGCGAGCAATTTTTTCGATACGTCATTGTCGACATACCAGCTCAGCTGCTCGAGCGTCATGTCGGTGGTTTCGACCGCGAACAAAGCCAACTGGCTGCCGGCATCGACCCGGGCAACCTGCGGTTCGAGGATGCCTTCCGGCAAATCGCCGCGGATCTGGGTGATCGCATCGCGCACGTCGTTGGTGGCGCGATCGACCGGCGTGCCGATCTCGAACTGGACGAAGGTATTGCTATTGCCTTCGCGGACCGAGCTGTTGATTTCCTCGACGCCATTGACGCCGCGCACCGCCGCCTCGACCCGCTGTGTCACCTGGGTTTCTAGCTCGGTCGGCGCGGCACCGGGCTGCGAGATGCTGACGTTGACGAACGGAAATTCGACGTCGGGGCTGTCGTTGACGTCCATCCGCATGAACGAAACGATCCCGGCTACGAGCAGCGCGATGAAGAACACGATCGGAGGGATCGGATTGCGGATCGACCAGGACGAGATGTTGCGGAAGTTCATCGATGGATTCCGTTCTTACGCTTGGCCGTTCTTACGACTTGGCCGCTGCCTGGCGACGCGGTGCGACTTTCTGGCCGACGTTCAGGAAGGGGCCGGCCGACAATACGACCGCTTCCTGTCCCGACAGGCCGGCGGTGATGGTCACGCCGCCACTGTCGACATTGCCGACCTTGATGTCGCGCCGCTCGATCTCGTTTTTCGCATTGACGATATAGACGTAATTACCCTTCACGTCGCTCAGCACGGCGCTTTGCGGGAGCAAGGGGGCGGTGGTCGATCCGGTGGCAATCCGCGCCTCGGCGAAACCGCCCGGCCTGATCGCAGTCGAGTAAGGTACGGCAATGCGCACTTCGCCGAGCCGCGATTGTGGGTCGATGATAGGCGATACTTGCCAGATGCGTCCCGAGATCGACGTAGCCGAACCCAGCGGCGTGACGCTTACCGGAAGCCCGACCCGCATGCCGGCAAGGTCCTGTTGCGACATTTGGGCGCGCATCTCCATCTCGCCGCCGCGCGCGAGGCGGAACAGGCCGCCAGCACCGCCGCTGACGATCTGTCCGACTTCGATACTGCGCGACAGGATCAGGCCCGCCGTGGGGGCGCGGATATCGAGCCGCCCGATCTGGGCCTGGGCTGCACCGAGTTGTGCCTGGGCGACCCGGACTCGTGCATTGGCCGCGTCGCGCGCCGCCTTCTTGCGATCGAGATCGGCTTTGGAGACGAAGCCCCGTCCAACCAGAGCCGCGCTCCGGTCATATTCGTTCTGGGCCAGTGCGGCATCGGCGCGCGCGACCTGGATCGACGCGGCGAGTTGCGCCGCGGTCTGCGACTGCACCGAGCGGTCGATGGTCGCCAGCACCTGGCCCTGGCGGACCCAGCTTCCGGCATCGACCATGACGGCGCGAACCAGACCACCTTCGCCAGCGACGCCGACCGGCTGGTCGCGACGCGCAGCGATCGCACCCGAAGCGGTAATCGTGCGCGCGATATCGGACCGGCCGGGTACGATCACAGTGACCGACGGAACCTGCCCGCCGCGCCCGCCACCACCACCGCCCGCTGCATTCGCTTGCGAAGCCGGCGCGGCGTCGTTGCCCGAGCCGAAGGCGAAATAGGCGATCAGCAGCGCTGCCACCACGATCACCGCGGCAATGATGATCTGGCGCTTGCGATTGGGTCGATCGACCACAATCAGCGTATCCGAGCTTTCAAAGCGGGTTTCCCGGTTCATACCTGTCATTCTTTCGCCTGTTTCGCGCCTCTCGCAGCCGACGACTGCCGAGCTGTATTACGCGAATAACTCACTACCTGCAACTGGTAGGTCGGGAGCAAGCGAATCCAATGCTTTTTCGACTAACGGTGGCACTTGCCCTGCGGATCGTCGTTAGTGTTCATAGCCAACAGAGGCCCGCCGATTCGCGGGCCCCGCAACGGGAGGTAAGTTATGGGTCTGCTTGAAGCGAATAGCTGGATCGTCTGGATCATCATCGGCGGGATCGCCGGCGCGATTGCCAAGCTGCTGATGCCCGGCAAGGATCCGGGCGGATGCATCGTCACCATCCTGCTGGGTATCGCTGGCGCGCTCCTGGCGGGGTTCCTCGGGCAGGCGATCGGTCTCGACAGTGCCGCCAATGGCGCCGGCTTCATCGGCGCGATCGTTGGCGCGTTCATCATCCTGTTCATTTATCGGTTGATCCTTCGGCGTCGTTAAGTCGTCCGAACGTTCATTCAGCGAAACGAAATCGCCGGGCAGCAAGAAGTTGTCCGGCGATTTTGCGCTTGGGAGTCGATATGAAAAACATCATTCTATGCTCGGTGGCGTTGGCGGCTTCCGCAGTGCCCGTCGTTGTCCAGGCCCAGGGGACTGCCATCGTCCAGCCGCTGGCCGGCACGCGCCTCGACGTCACCGGAACCGGCGAAGTGAGCCGCGTGTCCGACCTCGCGATCATTTCCGCAGGGGTGCAGACACTGCAATCGACCGCGACCGCGGCGATCGAGGAGAATGCCGCACGGATGGAGCGAGTTCGCGCCGCGCTCAAGCAGGCCGGGATTGCCGACCGCGACATCCAGACCAGTTCGCTCAACCTCAATCCCGAATATCGCTACGCCGAGAATCAACCGCCGGTGCTGACCGGTTACCGCGCGTCGAACACCGTCAACGTCAAGTTCCGCGATTTGAAGCGAAGTGGCGCAATCCTCGATGCGCTGGTCAAGGAAGGGGCCAACCAGATAAACGGGCCTACGCTGACCATCGACAAGCCCGAAGAGGCCTATGACGAAGCCCGGGTGAAGGCGATAGCCTCCGGCCAGCGTCGAGCCGAGCTTTATGCAAGAGCGCTCGGCAAACGTGTCGTCCGGCTGTTATCGGTGAGCGAGGGAGGCGGATCGTTTTCGCCACCGATGCCGATGGCTTACGCGCGCGATTCCGCGATGGCGTCGGCCAAAACCGAAATTAGTCCGGGGACGCAGGAACTTCAGGTCAGCGTCCAGATGAGCTTCGAACTGCAATAAAAAAGGGCCGCGCGGACTTTGTCTCCGCGCGGCCCTAATTTCGATGTCTTTTGCTTAGCGGACCGAACCGCGACGGATCAAATTGACGATCCCGAGCAAAATGACGGCACCGACCAACGACACCAGGATGTTGGTGATGTCGAGCGGGTTGCCCTGGTTGATGTTGCCCTTGCTGAAGATCAGTCCGGCGATGAAGGCGCCGACGATACCCACGACGATATTAAGCAGGATGCCCTGCTGGCCGTCGGTGCGCATGATCAGGCTGGCGAGCCAGCCGACGACGCCACCAATGACGAGCCAAAGAATGAAACCCATAGTTTTCCTCCTGTTCGTGGCCACTTTCAGTGACCTTCCGGCATCAATACGAGTGATGCAGGGCAGTTGTTCCCTTTTAATACCGCTCTGTCCACTCGGAGGCGTAACGAAAAGGCCGCGGAGCGATGCCCCGCGGCCCTTGTGGCTGCTCATTGTCGTAGCCCGTCAGTAGCGCTGCTGGCGCTCGTATTGCTCGCGATAATGCTTGATCCGCGTGACCCGCAGGCCGGGCATGCCCGACCGATCGACCGCGCGCTGCCAGCTGGTGAATTCCTCAAGGCTCAGCGTGTACCGGGCGCATGCCTCGTCGACACTCAGCAGACCGCCGGCAACCGCCGCGACCACTTCGGCCTTGCGGCGAACGACCCAGCGCGTGGTGCCTGCGGCGGGCAGCGAATCCAGCGTCAGCGGCTCGCCGAGCGGACCGATCACCTGGGCTGGCCGGAATTTCTGATTCTCGAGCATTCGTCCCTCAACTCAAATCGTTTGCCGATGACCAATGATTAACAGCGGCCATTGAAGATATTCTGAAATCTGCTGGTAAACCAAAGTGTCATCATTCCTGACCATCCGTTAACCCTGTTGCCGTTTCGATCGCCGCAAAGGCTCCGCCCACGCGCGCCGCCGCGTCCCGCCATCCGTCACTTCCCGAGAGGCAATGGGCGATCGCTTCGCGCCGGCTGCCCGGCTTCGACGCATCCGGACGGCGGAGCGCGCCGAGCAGCTCGTCGAGGTCGAGCCGGGCTTCGGCCGCTGCTTCGAAGTCGCTTTCATGACGCGCCAAACCCATGCCCCGCTATTTTCCACCTTTGGTTGAGCCTCTCTATGCGGATAGGGTGAATTTGGGGTAAAGATGCCCACATGCCCGACCTTTTCGACCTTGAGCGCCCCAGCGGCGAAGCGCGCATCGTTGTCGCCATGTCCGGCGGCGTCGATTCGTCGGTGGTCGCGGCGATGGCGGCACGCAGCGGCGCCGAGGTGATCGGCGTCACGCTGCAGCTGTACGATCATGGCGAGGCGGTGAAGCGATCGGGCTCCTGTTGCGCGGGGCAGGATATCTACGATGCCAAGACCGTCTGCGACCGTCTCGGTATTGCCCATTACGTGCTCGATTACGAAAGTCGGTTTCGCACCGGCGTGATCGACAAGTTTGCCGATGAATATGCGGCGGGGCGGACCCCGGTGCCATGCTCCCTCTGCAACCAAGGGGTGAAATTCGTCGATCTTGTGTCCTTCGCGCGGGAACTTGGCGCCGATTGCCTCGCCACCGGCCATTATGTCCGCCGGGTCGTCGTGGATGGGAAGCCGCAACTGTGGAAGGGGCGCGATCCCGCGCGGGACCAGAGCTACTTCCTTTACGGGACGACCGCCGACCAGTTGGACTTCCTCCGATTCCCGCTCGGTGATCTGCCCAAGAGCGAGGTGCGGAGATTGGCCGAGGCGGAAGGGCTGGTCGTTGCCAACAAGCCGGACAGTCAGGATATCTGCTTCGTCCCCGACGGCGACTATGCCAGCCTCGTCAAGAAGCTTCGTCCCGGAACCGCCGCGCCGGGTGAGATCGTGGCCATGGACGGAACGGTTCTGGGGCAGCATCAGGGCGTGGTCCATTTCACCATCGGCCAGCGTCGCGGGATTGAGGTCGGCGGACAGAAGGAGCCGCTTTATGTGGTCCGGATCGAGCCCGCGACGAGGCGGTTGGTCGTCGGTCCGCGCCGCGCGCTGGCGGTTGCGTCGGCCACTGTCGGGGGGATTAACTGGCTGGCCGAAGACCAGCAAGATGTCGCGGCCAAGGTGCGGTCGATGGCCCCGGCGGTCCCGGCACTGTGGGACGGACGGCGGCTAAGCTTTGCCAAGCCGGAATATGGGGTGGCACCCGGTCAGTCGGCGGTTTTCTACGATGGCGAGCGATTGCTGGGCGGCGGGACGATCGCGACATCCCATGCGGCAATCGCTGAAGCGTTTACGGCGTAGGCAGCAGTCAAACGTCAGTAGGAATTGGGTTTTCCCGGCGCGAGATCGACGCAGCGCCGTGCGCAGATTCCGGCATCCGGTGCAAAAAATCCCCTTCCGGGACTCGGTTAATAGTGACTTAAGTTAAAAATATGTTAATAACGCCAGTCTGCCGAGTCGCGGAATCGTTGAATCGGCAAACATGACAGGGGTAAGTGTATGTTCAGGATTCAATATTCACTGCTCGCAATTGCAGCGTCGATGGCGGTGGCAACACCCGCCGCAGCAACCGTCGAGATTTGCTTCGAAGTGGGGAACGACATTCCGCAATGCGGGGCTACCACGGTCAACGTGCTGGTCAATCAGCAGACGGGTGCGGTGGTCACGGCCTCAGACAACGATAACACCACGAATGTCACATACGATTTCAGGAGCTCGACTGAAACGAGTCTCGTGCAGGTTGCCAGTGGTCAGGCAGACGTCTCAAGCAGCGATGGCGTGATCAACCAGATCGATTTCAACATTATCGGTGGCACCACGGATCTCATTACCTTCAATCTCATTCCGCTTGGGCCCCAGTCGACGGGCACGGATGCGACGACGGTCACTGTTACCTTCATTGGGGCCATCACCGGCGCCACCTCGCAGCAGATCTTCAATCTCAACCCGAACGGTAACAACTTCTACGGAGTCCAGGCCACGGGTGGCGATCTGTTGACCGGCTTGTCGTTTGGCAGTTTCGTGCCGACGGGTAGTGGCATTCAGGCGCTCAACCAGGTGCGCCTGAATTTGACCCCGTCAGTCTCGGCTGTGCCGGAACCGGCGACCTGGGCGATGATGCTGATGGGCTTTGGCGCGATGGGCGTGACGCTGCGTCGTCGCCGTCGTGGGAACGCGCTCCTTCAAGCCGCCTGAAAAAATAACACGCTTCCTGATCCATGAAGCGTGATTGAAGGCCCGCTCCTCGTGCTCGAGGGGCGGGCCTTTGATTTTGAGTATGGATTGTGCGGGAACAGGGAGCGTCGGCGCAGGTTGGCGATCAATGACCAACCGGCGACCGCAACCTGCCCGAACTGCCAAGGCGGGTGCAGCCGCCACCGCGCGCCATGCCCGATCGCCGGCAATCGATCGTCCGCCGGGCTGGATAGCGCTGGCGCTGCGAACCTGGAACCGGGCGAGTGACGATAATATCGGGCTGATCGCCGCCGGGGTGGCATTCTATACTTTTCTTGCCTTGGTTCCACTGCTTGGTGCGACGGTACTGACCTACGGCCTGATCGCGACGCCGCAGACGGTGCTAAGTAACGTCCAGACACTGGCGACGATCATGCCCGCCGGGGCCGCCGGCGTGATCGGCGAACAATTGATGGGCGTGATTGAGACTTCGAGTGGCAAGAAGGGCGTCGGGCTGCTGCTGGCCCTTGCCCTCGCCCTGTTCGGCGCGCGCAACGCCGCCGGCTCGGTGATTACCGCGCTCAACATCGCCTGTGAAACCAGGGAGAAGCGCGGCTTCGTCGCCGTCAATGCGCTGGCGATGGGGATCACGGCATGTGGCATCATCATGGCGATCGTAGCCATGATGTCGGTCGCCGCCGTGGGAGATGTCGAGAAACTGTTTCCCGGCCTTGCCGCCCCACTGCTGCTGGTGGGCAGAATCCTGTCCTATTTTCTGCTGCTTGGCGGCGCGGCGGCGGGGGCTGCGGCTTTGTATCGCTTTGCGCCCGACCGTGATGCACGCTGGCGATGGATTACGCCGGGATCGGTTCTGGCATCGCTTGGATGGGTCGTGCTGACCCTCGGCTTCGGCCTCTACGCCGCGAATATCGCCAATTACGGCAAGACATACGGGAGCCTTGCGACCGTCGTTGTGCTGCTCACTTGGGTCTATCTGTCGGTCTATCTTTTGCTGCTGGGCGCCGAACTGAATGCCGAACTGGATCGGAACGGATCGTGACGTGACCACGCTTCCCATCGGCGGCGGTTGCGCTAAACGTCTTGCCGATGAGAAACCTTGCCCTTGCCGCCATCGGCCTTTCGCTCTTCCTGTCCGCCTGCACCGCAACGCGGACGCCGCCGGCGACCGCGCCAGGGACGGATTTCCTGGCTCGCAACGCCGCCGCCAAGCGCGTGGTAACGACCGCCAGCGGGTTGCAATATTTCATCGTCAAGTCGGGGCCGAAGGGCGGCCGCTCGCCGGTCGCGGGGGAGCAAGTGACGTTCGATTATGAGGGCAAGCTGACGACCGGCGAAACATTCGACAGCAGTTTTGAGCGCGGCGAACCGCTCAGCGGCGATGTCGACGCTTTCGTTCCCGGTTTTGGTGAAGCGCTGAAGCTGATGAAGCCGGGCGACGAGTGGATCGTGTGGATTCCACCCGCGCTCGGCTATGGGGATCGCGCCGCCGGCACGATTCCGCCGAACAGCGTGCTCCGTTTCCGGCTTGCGCTCCGAACGGTCGGGACATCGCCGCCGACCCCTTGAGGTCAGCGCATCAAGCCGGCTGCCCGTAATGCGTCCTCGATCACCGCGCCGACGCCGGTCGCTTGCGAAGGGGGCGTTGGTATGGTCCGGGTGCGGCCGCGTTCGCCCTCGGGGACAGCCTTTGTCGGCGTGGTGATGGAAACAGTGCTCCCTGCCAGGCCCCAGCCTTCGGCGATAAGGCGGGTCGAACAGATACCCGATTCCAGCATGTGCGGGCCGGCCGCACCGCACGCGCGTTCGCCGCGCGTGTCGATCGGGACGCCATGACCCATGCCAGCGATGTCATAGCGTTCGACCAGGGTCCGCCCGGCTTCGTCGCGCCAGCGATCGCGGCGGTGGCCAGCGACCCGGTCGGTCGTGGCGGGCTGGTCGCCGACGCCGTGAAGATCGCGCCACTGGTCGACAATCGCAACGGCGTTGGCGGGGGCGACAATATTGTCGCTGGTGCCGTGCCAAACGGACAGTGTGGGCACGGGTCCGCCGCCCGGCCCTGCAGCGCTCGCCACGCTCAGCAGCTTTCGCCTCGACGGACTGCCGGTGCCGCGCATGCGCTCGAGAGCCTCGGGCAGGGTGTCGGCGGTCGCAAAGGCTAAGCCGGCGATGATCGCGCCACCGGCGAAAAGTTCGGGGTATGCGGCCAACATCACCGCAGTCATCGCTCCTCCCGCGGACAGCCCGTTGATGAAGATCCGGGCAGGGTCGATACGTTGTTCGGCGCGCAGATACTTGATCATCTGCGCGATCGACTGGGCTTCCCCCTTGCCGCGGCGGGCATCCGCAGGGGAATACCAGTTGAAGCAGAGATTGGAATTATTGGTCCGGCGCTGCTGGGGATAGAGCAAAGCGAAACCGTGTCGGTCGGCGAGCGTCGTCCAGCCTGCCCCCCGATCGTAAACTGCCGCATTTTGAGTGCAGCCATGGAGGACAACGACCAACGGCGCTTCCGCCGGCAGATTGTCGGGGACATAGATCAGTGCGTCAAGCGCGCCAGGGTTCGACCCGAAGCCGGTCATCGCCGTCAACTTGCCGTCACCCTGGGGGAGGGAGACAAGCCCGGCGCGGCGGAGCGCGGTCAGTCGGGCAACGGTGGTTCCAAGTCGGCGCATGTCATTTCCTTCGCTCGACAGCGGAAATGCTGCACTGCAACATAGATAGGCTGCGGGCGTCGGCGATCAAGTGCAATTGTGGCGATAAATGCCTGCTATAGTTGGAAATGTCCTTCGATCACGGTGACGCAATGGCCCCCCAGGATCACGCGATCACGCTTTACCTCGCAATCAAGATGACCGCCGCGCTTGCTTGCCTGAAGTGCCGTGAAGCGATCTCGGCCCAACCGTTCCGACCAGAAGGGAACCAGCGCGGCGTGAGCGGCACCTGTGACCGGGTCTTCGTCGATGCCATGGTAGGCGGCGAACACGCGACTCGTGACGGCGGTGTCGTCGCCCGGGGCGGTGACGATTACAAGCCGATCGATGGTGCGAAGCGCGGCGAAATCGGGGGCGACGGCGCGGACCGCGGCTTCGTCGGCGAGCAAGGCAATGGCCGAGCCGTTGCCGCTCCGGCCGAGATAGGTCGGGGTATCGGCGGGAAGGCTGAGGGCATCGAGAAGGCCGGGTTCAATGCCTTGTTCGACTTTGTGGGCGGGGAGATCGAGGCGGAGCAAGTCGCCATCGCGGGTGACGGTGAGGATGCCGGAACGGGTCGCAAAACGCACCATCGACCCACGGATCAGAATATGACCTGAGGCGATGGTGGCATGGCCACACAGGTCGACCTCGACCGTCGGGGTGAACCAGCGCAGGTTGTAATCGGCATCACTGCGCTCGCTCGGGACGGTGAAGGCGGTCTCGCTTAGGTTGTTCTCTGCAGCGATGGACTGCAACGTCGCATCGGGCAGCCATTCGGTTAGCGGCATGACCGCCGCCGGATTGCCTTCGAAGGCACGGCTTGCAAAGGCGTCGACCTGGAAGAATGGCAAGGGCGTCATGTGCGGCTTTCCGTTATCGCCGAGGCCAGCATGGTTTCGCGGTCGGTATGACCTTCGGGATCGAGGTGAATAAGGATCTCGGTGCCGGGAAAGCGCTTCTGCAAAGCTTCCTCGACCCGGTCCATACGCTCATGCGCCGCCTCGATGGTCCAGTTACCCGGCACCCAGACATGGAACTGGACGAAATCATGGGCACCGCTGGTGCGGGTGCGAAGGTCATGCAGGCCGGCAAGCTCGGGATAATCCGCGGCGGCGGCGAGGAAATCGCGGCGTTTGGCCTCGGGCCATTCCTTGTCCATCAACTGGTCGATCGACCGGCTCGCCGCCCGCCATGCGCCGTAGATCAGCCACGCGGCGATCGCGATTCCGAACAAAGGATCGGCAATGTGAAAACCGAGCAATTGGTCGAGCACAAGGGCGATGATCACCGACAGGTTGAGCAGCAGATCGGATTGATAATGGACATGGTCGGTTTCAATCGCGACCGATCCGGTCTGCTTGATAACGTGGCGCTGATAGGCGAGCAGTGCGAATGTCGCGACGATCGCGATCATCGAGACGGCGAAGCCAAGCTCCAGCCCTTCGGTCTTGGCATCGCTGGTCAGCCGGTCGATCGCCCGCCAAGCGATGCCGAGCGCCGAAATGGAGATGAGCACGACCTGCGCAAGTGCCGCCAAGGCCTCCGCCTTGCCGTGGCCGAAGCGGTGGTCGTCGTCGGCCGGCATGGCGGCGAAGCGCACCCCGGCCAGCGTGACGAGGCTGGCGAGCAGGTCGAGCGCGGTATCGGCCAGGCTGCCGAGCATCGCGACCGAGCCGGTGTGGACTGCGGCATAGCTCTTCAGGGCGACAAGAAATATCGCCATCATGATACTGGCAAGCGCGGCGCGCGTGGTCAGCTTCGCCCGTTCTTCCTCGCGGGTCATGGGTATAGCAGGCCCTCGGTCCACGCCTTGCCGTCCCGCGTGAACAGGCGACGCTCGTGGAGTCGATGGGCGCGGTCGCACCAGAATTCGATCTCGCGCGGGACTATTCGAAAACCCGACCAGCGCGGCGGGCGCGGGACGTCGCCGCCGTCATATTGTTCGCGCATTTGCTCGAAGCGGGTTTCGAAAGTCGCGCGGTCGGGAAGGGGGCGGGACTGGTCGCTGGCCCAGGCGCCGAGCCGCGAATCGCGGCTGCGGCTGGCGAAATAAGCATCGGCCTCCGCAGCGCTGACCGGCTCGACCGGGCCCGATACACGGACCTGGCGGCGGAGCGACTTCCAGTGGAACAGCAGGGAGGCTTCGGGATTGGCGGCCAGCTCCGCGCCCTTGCGGCTGTCGAGGTTGGTGTAAAATACGAAACCGCGATCGTCGTGGCCCTTGAGCAGCACCATCCGCACCGACGGGCGACCGTCGGCGTCGGCGGTGGCGAGCGCCATTGCCTCGGGGTCATTGGGCTCGGACTCGAGCGCCTCGGCGAACCACGCTTCGAATAATGTGAAGGGATCGTCGGTCATTTCGGCCCTGCTCTAGGCCTGCCGATGCTTGCCCTGCAAGGCACCCTGTTGCAGGAGGCTGTCCATGGATCTTTATCAACGTCTGGGGATCAAGCGCGGCGCGAGCGAGGCCGAGGTCAAGAAGGCCTATCGAAGCCTCGCCAAGCAGCTCCACCCCGACCGCAACCAGGACAATCCCAAGGCCGCCGAGCGCTTCAACCAGGTGACGCAGGCCTATGACATCCTGTCCGACAAGGACAAACGCGCGCGCTATGACCGGGGCGAGATCGACGAGGAGGGCAATCCCAAGTTCGGCGGTTTCGGCGCCGGCGCCGGCGCGGGCGGGGGTGGCTTTGGCGGCGGCGGCGGACCGCGACCCGGACAAGGCGGCGGATTTGAAGGATTCGATCAGGCGGCGACCGCTGATCTCAGCGACTTGTTCGAAGGATTGTTCGCCGGATCGCGCGGGGGTCGGCGTGGGAATCAGGGCGGATTCGGCAATCGCGGCCAGGTGCCCCCGCAGAAAGGTGCGGACATCCAGTATCGTCTCAAGGTTCCATTCCTCGACGCCGCGACGCTGGCACCGCAACGCGTGACGCTCGCCGGCGGCAAGACGATCGACGTCAAGCTTCCCAACGGGGTGGAGGACGGAACCAAGATTCGCCTCGCCGGGCAGGGTCAGCCGGGACCCGGCGGCACCGGCGATGCCATCATCGCCATCGAAGTGGGGAGCCATGCGCACTTTAGCCGCGACGGGAAGGACATCCGCCTGTCGCTGCCGATCACGCTGAAGGAGGCTGTGCTCGGGGCCAAGGTCAAGGCACCGACACCCGAGGGACCGGTCATGCTGACGGTGCCCAAGGGTGCAAGCTCGGGCAAGGTGCTGCGCATCAAGGGTCGCGGCTTCACCGACAAGGCGGGCAAGCGCGGCGATTTGCTGGTGACGCTGGGCATCGACGTGCCATCCGATGATCAGGCGCTCCAGACATTCATCGAGGGCTGGGACGGCGGCGGCAATCCGCGCGCTCCGCTCGGGATTTAGGCCTGAATGCAGGATCTTCACCCCCTGTCACCGGAGGACCGGCGCAAGAAGCTTGCGGCCGACACGGCAGCTTATGGCCCGCAGGTCGCCCACAAGCTGGAATGTCCGCCTACGCCGTGGGAAATCACCAAGCGGATCGCGATCGGCGTCTATAACGACGGCTTTATCCACGCGGGCAATCTCGCATTCCTGTCTATCCTGGCGCTGTTTCCATTCTTCATCCTGGCTACCGCCATCGCGCAGTTGCTCGGCCAGTCGGCGGATGGCGCGAAGACCGTCGCCGCCGTGCTTTCCAAGCTTCCGCCAGAGGTTGCCGGCGTGCTCGCCGGACCGGTGCAAGAAGTGCTCACGGTGCGGACAGGGGCTTTATTATGGTTCGGGGCGCTGGTCGGGTTGTGGACCGCGGCCAGCTATATCGAAACCATTCGCGACATATTGCGCCGGGCCTATGGCCTGAAGTTTACCGCGCCATTCTGGACATATCGGCTGGTTTCGATCGCTTGGATCCTGGTCGCGGTGCTGGTGCTGATGGTGGCGTTCGGTGCAAGCGTAATGCTCAGCTCGGTCGACAATCTGGTGGTTTCGCGATTGCCCGCATCGGATGGGCTGGCGACGCGGCTTGGATATTACCGGATCGCGCCGGCAATCGCCCTGTTTCTCACATTTTACTTCACATTTCTCGCCCTGACCCCATCGCGCTACCGGAAAGTCGGTTATCGCAAATGGCCCGGTGTGCTGCTGGTTACCGGCTGGTGGATGGCAACCGCCGAGCTGCTGCCGCTGTCGCTTCAATTGGTCGGCGGATACGAGATCACCTATGGCAGTCTTGCCGGCGTGATGATCGCATTGATCTTCTTTTTCCTTATTGGGCTCGGGGTTGTCGCAGGGGCCGAGCTCAATGCCGCGTTGGCGGATTCCGGGGGGCACGCGCTAAAGGGCGAAGTCTATAGTGGGCCGTTCGTCGCCGCGCTGGAGGTCGACGAGCCCGCGCCGGACGAGGAAATAGTCAACGACATTCAAGGGGTGCAGACATGAGCGGACTAATGGCGGGGAAACGCGGGCTGATCATGGGCCTGGCAAACGACAAGTCGCTCGCCTGGGGAATCAGCAAGCAACTCGCCGATGCGGGTGCGGAGCTCGCTTTTAGTTACCAGGGTGAGGCGCTGGGCAAGCGGGTGCGCCCGCTTGCTGCCGAAGTGGGTAGCGATTTCGTCGTCGAGTGCGACGTCGGCGACATGGGCAAACTGGACGAGACGTTCGACACGATCGGCAAGCGCTGGGACGGGCTCGATTTCGTCGTCCATGCGATCGGTTTCTCGGACAAGAATGAGCTTCGCGGCGGCTATGTCGACACCAGCCTCGACAATTTCCTGCTGACAATGAACATCTCGGTCTATTCCTTCTGCGCCGTCGCCCAGCGCGCGCGACGGATGATGAAGCCGGGCGGGTCGTTGCTGACCCTGAGTTATTACGGCGCCGAGAAGGTCATCCCCCATTACAACGTCATGGGCGTCGCCAAGGCCGCGCTCGAGACATCGGTCAAGTATCTCGCCGCCGACCTCGGCCCCGAGGGCATCCGCGTCAATGCGATCAGCGCCGGCCCGATCAAGACGCTCGCCGCAAGCGGCATCGGCGACTTCCGCTACATCATGAAGTGGAACGAATATAACAGCCCCCTGCGCCGCAACGTGACGATCGAGGATGTCGGCGGGGCGGGGCTCTATCTGTGCAGCGACCTTGCAAGCGGCGTAACCGGGGAGATTCATCATGTCGATGCGGGCTACAACGTTGTCGGCATGAAAGCCGAGGACGCGCCCGACATCGCGACGGTGTGATTCGCCTCGTGTGAAAGGCAGCAAATGCCGTCTTAAGTTGACGAAGTTTCGCTAGTGCGGCGCCTTTTCAGGGGTGTTTCGTCAACTTAGGGAATCGGGCGCAACCGCGACCTCAAAGCGTCGAATTGATTCACGTGTCGAAAGAGCCGGGCGAACAATCGCACGTTCGCCTGGCTGTAGGACAGCGATAAATTCGTCAGTCCAGGCGTTCCGCAATTTCTTTCAGGACATCGCTTAGCGCGTCCCTTCGAGCCACTTCGTTGGGAGCCCCCTTCACCGCGTTGGCCAGTCCGCGAAGTTCGCCCGCCAGGGGCTTCACTTTGGCGCGTGCATCGAGCTGGGGCTGGGCCTGAGCCAGCGCCGCGCCCAACCGTTCGTCGACCGCCGGATCGAGCTGACCGGCCCTGCGCAGCTGGTCCATATAGGCCCGCGCGACGACCGGTTCGGCGGGCCAGCGGACGGGATATTGCTGCTGCGGGTTGAACGCCTGGCCGGTCGAGGCGAGGGCGGCGGCGGCGATTTCGTTGGCCGACAGCATCGCGCTCGGCTTCAGCGCGAACACGTCGAGCCCGCGCGCAATCTCGGTGCCGTAGATCCGCCCGCGATAATAATAGGCCGACCAGTATCCGCCCATGTTGGGCTTCTTGGCGTCGATCGGGCCGCGGTCGAAATAGCCGATCTCGGCCGGCGCCGCGCTGTTCGAATAATCGAACACCGACAGGCCGCCCTGGTACCAGGCCTGGACCATGATATCGCGGCCGGGGACGGGGATGATCGAGCCGTTGTGGGCGACGCAATTTTCCTGCTCGGTCTGCGGCGCGGGCAATTTGTACGTGCCCTTGCGAGCGAGTTTGCCGTCTTCGATGTCGTAAAGCGCATTGGCGCCCCAGTCGCGGCGATCGAAGCTGCGGCAGCGCGGCCGTCCGCCACCACCCCATTCGTCGGTGAACAGCACCTTGGTGCCGTCATTGTTGAACGTCGCCGAGTGCCAATAGGCAAAGCCCGGATCGCTCACCACGTCGATCCGTTTCGGACGGCGCGGGTCGGCGATGTCGAAGATGATGCCATTGCCCGAGCAGGCGCCGGCCGCCAGCTTGCGGGTCGGGAAGACGGTGATGTCATGGCACTGGTCGGTTTCGCTGGTTTCCTGTCCGTCGGTGACCAGCTTGCCGCCCTTGGCGAGGCCGGCGAGGCTGCCGGTCTGCTCGTCGGCGAACACCGCCGGACTAGCGATGATCCGCGATGCGGCCGGATCGGCGACCGGGATTTCGATGATGTCGATGCGGAACAAGGCGGTGCGCAGGTCGCCCGGAACATTGCCGATGCAGCCCGCCAGCTCCTCGGTCTTGCGGACGCCCGCCGTGCCCGAATTATAAACGAGGATCTTGCCGTCGCCTTCGGGCCCCTTGACCACGCTATGGGTGTGCGATCCGCGGCAGGTCTGCACCTGGCCGACCTGGCGGGGGCGGGTGATGTCGGAAATATCGAAGATGCGCAGGCCGCGGAAGCGATCGGGGCTGATGTCCGCGACATTTCCCTGAAGACCGCAATCGCGGCGCCCGCGGCCCTGCTCGACCGACATCAGCAGCAAATTACCGACCACCGAGACGTCGCCCTGACCGCCGGGGCAAACCACCGAGCTGACCTGCACCGGAACGCCATTGGCGGCCAGGCGATAGATGTTGAAGCCGTGATAATTGCCAACGAACAGGCGGTCGCCCTCGAACGCCATGTCGGTCTGGGCGAAGCTCAGAAGGGGGCTTCGCTCGGACCATTCGGCATCCTTGGCGGCGGGGTTGCCGGGGCGCGGCGGGCCGCCTTTCCTGACTGGCTTCTGCGCCTTGGCCTGAGGCAGGTCCGACGGGTTTGCCGGATCGAAAAAGCCCGCCGGACGCGGCAGGGAAGCAATCTTCTCCAGATTGAGGATCGCTTCGCCGGCATTGGCGAAACCGGCCTTCAGATCGACCCGCGGATCGCCAACAAAGCTGGCGCGAAGCGTGTCCATCTTGTCGATCTCGGCGGCCTGTTCGTTGCTGATGTCGTTGACGAACTGGTACATCACCGGATCGGCCGCGGTGCCGCCGCGGTCGGTCAGCGCCTCGACCATGTCGACCGCGCCCTTGTGATGCGCGATCATCAGATCGAGGAACAGGCGGTTGAAGGCATCGCCCTTGGCGGCGGCTAGAGCGTCCAGTTGCGCCGGGCTCGCCATGCCCTTCATCGACAGCGTATCGATCATGGTGTGGCCCATCGCGGCGTGATTCATCATGGCATGATCCGCGGCGGACATGACGGTCGGCTGGCGGCGTTGGGTCAGCCACTCGCGCATGAACTTCGCCTCGTCCTTTTGCGATGCGGTAATCCGGCCGGCGACCGCCAGAAGCTGGGGATGGTTGGTCCGCGACGGCGCGAGCGCAGCCATTATCACTGCCTGCTCGTGATGGACGATCATCATCTGCATGAACGTGACGTCGGCAGGGGAGAAGCCGGTATTGGCAATTCGCGAGGCTTCGGCCGCGCTGATTACCCGCGGTGCCGTGCCAGGTATGCCGGGCTGGACGATCGTGACCTGGGCCGCAGCGGGGGCGGCGAGAGCGAAGACAGTGGTAAGGAAAAGGCCGCGCTTGGTCATGATGGCTCCCGATGAATGTTTTCGTGAGCGTAGCCAGATCGGCAGCGATGGGAAGGGGGATCAGCCCGCGAACGGATCCCTGACCAGGATCGTGTCGTCGCGATCGGGGGATGTGCTGACCAGCGCGACCGGACAGCGGATCAGTTCCTCGATGCGACGGACATATTTGATCGCCTGCGCGGGGAGGTCGGCCCACGAACGCGCGCCCGCCGTCGTGCCTTCCCAGCCGGGCATTTCCTCATAGACCGGGGTGGCTCGGGCCTGGTCGGCGGCGTGGGGGGGAAGGTAATCGTAGGTCGTTTCGCCAATGCGATAACCGGTGCAGATTTTTACCGTTTCGAATCCGTCGAGCACGTCGATCTTGGTCAAGGCGATGCCGGTGATGCCGCTGACCGCCGCCGATTGCCGCACCAGCACCGCGTCGAACCAGCCGCAGCGGCGCTTGCGGCCGGTGACGGTGCCGAACTCACGGCCCCGCTCGCCCAGTCGCTGGCCGGTGGCGTCGTCCAATTCGGTCGGGAAGGGGCCGCTGCCGACGCGGGTGGTATAGGCCTTGACGATGCCGA
>JAZKHF010000112.1:0-2876 GCA_040385545.1 Pseudomonadota bacterium | reverse complement strand
CTTGGCTTTCGGTCGGACAGCGCGAAATTTTGGTCACCTTCGATAGATCATGCTACTCGCCGCGCCTTGACGCGACCGACCACAGCCTCCGACATGTCGATCTTCGAATCAAAGTCGACCTTGCGTACGCGATGCTTTGCGCCTTCCCATGAGCGGCACCCGACAGCGAATCTCGGCGCGGCGCCGTACGGATGACCGACGATCAATCCACCTTGGACGAGGACAGCATTCGCCGATTGTGGCGCGTGCGCTGGCACGACTATTTGCCGTCCGCCGTGCTGGTCACTCTCATGGTACTTGTCTGGTTGGCCCACCCCCGCCCGGGCGAACTATCGCCATGGGGTGTTTCTGCGCAGGCGCTGGCGAGCGGTCGCTACGAGACGATCGCGCTGCACATGTTCGCGCATGGAAGCTTCTTTCACTTGTTGATGAATTCGCTCGGCCTGCTGGAGATTGGCGGACTCGTCGCCGCCCGACTGGGCGGCTTCGGCGCCGGCTGGTTACGCGCGATGCTCGCCTATTGCCTTGCCGGCCTGTCCAGCATGGCTTTCTATCTGTCGTTTCATCCGCAGGGCAGCATCCCGATGATCGGCGCCTCTGGGGCGATCTATGGTCTGGTCGGATTGCTGCTCGGAATTCGGCTGCTCGAGGAATTGGAAGACGTCCCCCTCGCGCGTTTGCCCGGTGCCTTGGCCATGTTCGTTCGCAACAACCTGCTTTTCCTAATGCTGCTGCTGATTGGTGGAGCCTTGGCCGGAATCGGCGGCACGGTGGCGTGGGAAGCCCATCTGGGCGGCTTTCTGTTCGGCCTTTGCGTCGGCCCGTGGCTGCTTCCGCCGCTTCACGCCATGACGGAATAGTCCACCCGGCCGAATGACTCGCAAATGATCGGTCAGGTCGCCGGCGCAGCTTGCGGCGATTTACGTGAGCGACGGAGCGCGAAGCCGCTAACGCCGAATCCAAGCAGCAGCATGGCCCACGTCGACGGCTCTGGAACTGACGTCGCACCACTCAAGCGGAAGGGATTGTCGGCACTTAACCTCAAGGCCCCGCAACCATCGCAAACCGGGTCGCTGACAAAGGCGGAAAGCGTGTAGTCGGTCGACTGGCTGGCGATCGGGTTGAAGATGAAACTGAGTTGACGACTTGCCGGGTCGCCGGGGTTGTAGGTCGTGCTGCCGACGGTCTCGCCGTTGATCTGGAAGGT
This sequence comes from Pseudomonadota bacterium, assembly GCA_040385545.1. Classification (GTDB taxonomy): domain Bacteria; phylum Pseudomonadota; class Alphaproteobacteria; order Sphingomonadales; family Sphingomonadaceae; genus Sphingomicrobium. Next base: position 1,669 of record JAZKHF010000112.1, on the reverse strand, counting down.
CAGGGACAACGCCTCGGAGGCATAAAAGCCGCCCGTTCCGCCAATCAGGTCGAGTTCGAACTGGGTTGCGGCCGTTACGCCGGTGCCGCTGAACGCTTGCGAAGCGCCGTGGATATCGAAGAAATAATAGCCGAACCCGTCGCCCTGCGTCCCCAGATTGCTGAATGTCGACGAATAGGTTTGGGCGCCGGCGGTGGCCGGCGATAGGATGGCTACCGCTCCCGCGAGCAAGATTCCCGACGTCAACTTCATGCGGAAATGCTTTCGTTGGACCGCAACCTCACAATCGAGTCGCGGTGCGCCGAACTTCGATTAACCAGAAGATAACGTCAATCAATAATCTCAAAAATGTCGATCGTATCGTATGGAAAGTGTCTCGTGTCGGCACCTTCTGCTCGCAGGGTCGTACTAAAGCGCTTCGACAATCGTTGCATTCGCCACGCCGCCGCCTTCGCACATCGTCTGAAGCCCGTAACGGCCTCCCCGCGCCCGAAGGGCATGGACCAGTGTGGCCATCAGCTTTGCACCGCTCGCACCGAGCGGATGGCCGAGGGCGATCGCGCCTCCGTTGACGTTGAGGCGTGCGGGGTCGGCGCCGGTATCGCGCAGCCAAGCCATGGGGACAGGGGCGAAGGCTTCGTTGACCTCGGCGAGGTCGATGTCGGCGATGGTGCGGCCCGAGCGTTCGAGCGCGCGGTGTGTGGCGGGGATCGGCTCCATCAGCATGATGACGGGGTCGCCCGCGGTGACGGTCATCGTGTCGATGCGGGCGAGCGGGGTAAGGTTGTGAGCCTTTAGCGCCGCCTCGCTGACGATTAGCACGCCGCTCGCCCCGTCGCAGATCTGGCTGGCGTTGCCGGCGGTGATCACGCCGTCGGCGGCGATGGTCTTCAACGAGGCGAGGCCGTCGAGCGAGGCGTCGCCTCGGATGCCTTCGTCGGCGGCATGGCGCTGCGCGTTGCCTTCCTTGTCGGTCACGTCGAGCACGACGATCTCGCGCTCGAACGCGCCGGCGGCCGAGGCCGCGGCGGCCTTGCGGTGGCTGTCGAGCGCGAACTGATCGAGATCGTCGCGCGTGAAGCCGTAATCCTTCGCGATCATCTCCGCACCGGTGAACTGGCTGAATTCGGTCACGCCAAAGCGATCCTTGATCGATTGCGGCCAGGGACCGGTGCCGATCCCGGCCTGCATGGGGAGCATTACCGGCAGGCCCATCGGCACGCGGGTCATCGATTCGACCCCGGCGGCGATGACGATGTCCTGCACCCCGCTCATCACCGCCTGGGCGGCGAAATGGACCGATTGCTGCGAACTGCCGCACTGGCGGTCGATGGTGACCGCGGGGACCGACTGCGGCAGCTTCGAAGCCAGCACCATGTTTCGGCCAACATGGAAGCTCTGCTCGCCAATCTGGCCGACGCAGCCGACGATCACGTCGTCGATTGCCGCGGGGTCGATGCCCGACCGGGCGACCAGGGCATTCAGCACCGCCGCGCCAAGATCGACCGGGTGCCAGTCGCGCAATGCGCCGCCGCGCTTACCACCGGCAGTGCGAAGGGCTTCGACGATATAGGCTTGGGCCATGTGATTCTCCTCGCGGCCTTCATAGCGCGAACGGCGGAGAATCAATCCCTCAGCGCGGCGTGACCTTCTTGGCCTTGAGCCGCTC
>JAZKHF010000111.1:0-35463 GCA_040385545.1 Pseudomonadota bacterium | reverse complement strand
CCGGCCCCGATGGCAGCAACATCGTTCCCGAAATGGGCAGCTACGGGATTGGCGTATCGCGCCTCGTGGGGGCGATCATCGAGGCCAGCCATGACGACAATGGCATCGTCTGGCCCGAAGCGGTCGCACCGTGGAAAGTTGGGCTGGTCACCATGCGTGGCGACGATGAAGCGACGGTGGCGGCGGGCGACGACATTTACGGGCGACTTCAGGCTTCGGGTGTTGAGGTGCTGTACGACGACCGCGACGAGCGCGGCGGGGTCAAGCTCGGGTCGATGGATTTGATTGGCTTGCCGTGGCAGTTGATCCTCGGTCCGCGCGGACTCGCCAACGGCCTGGTCGAGCTCAAAAATCGTCGCACGGGCGAGAAACAGGAACTTTCCATCGATGACGCGCTTTCCCGCCTCGCATGATCCTCAACCGCTATGAACGCATGATCGCGAAGCGTTACCTGCTTCCCGGCAAGAGCGAAGGCTTCATTTTCGTGGTCGCCGGCTTTTCGGTCGGAGCAGTCGCGCTTGGCGTGGCGGCATTGATCATCGTCATGAGCGTGATGAACGGCTTCCGCGCCGAGCTGTTCGAAAAGACTTCCGGCCTTAACGGCCATGCCGTGGTCCAAGGTTATGACGGTCGCCTCGCCGACTGGGAGAGGATCGCCGATACCGCACGCAAAACTCCCGGCATCACATCCGCCACGCCGTTGGTGTTCCAGCCGCTGATGGCGTCGGCCAATGGCCGGGTCGAAGGCGTGCTGGTCCGCGGCGAACGGGTCGAGGACATCCGCTCGAACGCCGTGCTGAACGAGAATGTGAAGTCGGGCAGCATGCGCGCGATCACGCCCGGCAGCGGCCAGGTCGCGATCGGATCGCAACTTGCGACCAAGCTTGGCGTCTACCCCGGAAGCGAGATTGCGCTGATCAGTCCCGAGGGACGCGCAACCCCGATCGGCACCGTGCCGCGCATCGTCAGCTACACCGTCGGCGCGGTGTTCGAAGTCGGCATCTACGATTATGACAATGCCTTCGTCGTCATGCCGATGCAGGACGCGCAGACCCTGCTGATGCTCGGCGACGACGTCGGCATGATCGAAATCCAGACCGAGGATCCCGATCAGGTTGGCACGATTGTCGCGCCTTTGCAGCAGGTCGTTCAGGGCAAAGGCCAATTGATCGACTGGCGGCAGATGAACTCGGCTCTGTTCGAGGCGCTTGAGGTCGAGCGGATCGCGATGTTCGTGATTCTCAGCATCATCATCCTGGTCGCGGCGTTCAATATCGCCAGCTCACTGATCATGCTGGTGCGGGCCAAGACCCGCGACATCGCCATCCTTCGGACGATGGGTGCAAGTCGCGCATCGATGCTGCGCATCTTCATGACCGTCGGCCTGACGATCGGCGGAATCGGCATCGTCGCAGGCGCGATCCTCGCCGCAATCTTCCTTTTCTTCCGCCAGGGCGTGGTCAATTTCATCCAGCTGATCACCGGCCAGAATCTGTGGGATCCGTCGGTCCGCTTCCTTAGCGAACTGCCGGCCAAGACCGACCCGGTCGAGGTCGCGATCATCATCGCGCTGACTTTGGTGCTGACCTTCCTCGCCACCTTGTTCCCGGCGCGTAACGCGGCGGCGACCGATCCGGTGCAGGTGCTTCGCTATGAGTGAGCCAGTTCTCCAGACGACCGACCTGCGACGCAGCTTCACCCAGGGCTCGGTGACGATCGATGTCCTGCGCGGGGTGAATCTCGCCATCCGGGCGGGCGAGGCGGTGGCGCTGCTCGGGCCGTCGGGGTCGGGCAAATCGACCCTCCTACAGGCGATTGGCCTGCTTGAAGGAGGGTTCGAAGGATCGATCCGCATCGCCGGAAAGGAAGCGTCAACGCTCGACGATAATGGCCGCACCGCGTTGCGCCGCGACGCGCTCGGGTTCGTCTATCAATTCCATCATTTGCTGCCCGATTTCGACGCGATCGAGAATGTCGTACTCCCGCTCGTCATCCACGGCACCGAGCCCGCCGAAGCCCGCGTTCGCGCCGCCGAATTGCTGACACGCCTCGGGCTCGGCCAGCGACTCGACCATCGCCCGGCCAAATTGTCGGGCGGTGAGCAGCAACGAGTCGCTGTCGCCCGCGCGCTTGCCAACCGACCGCCATTGGTGCTGGCCGACGAGCCGACTGGCAATCTCGACGAGCATACCGCCGACGTCGTCTTCGCCGAGTTCATGGACCTTGTCCGCAGCGAAGGAAGCGCGGCATTGGTCGCCACGCACAACGAACGCATCGCCGCGAAGATGGACCGCGTGCTGCGGCTTCACGAAGGCATCCTCGAGTGAATCCGGACCTCCCGCCAGACCCGCGCGTTCAACGCCCAATGCGCCGCCTGACCCCAACCCAGATCGGACTGCTCGTGGCCGCGGTGCTGATCCTGATCTTCGCCATCTGGATCGCGACCAGCACGCGGCAGGCCAATCCCGACCGGCTTCCCGACGGCAATAACACCGCGACCCGCCCCGAAAATCCCCAGCAGACCTGCGCCGCGCAATCGACCTACGATCTCATCAAGCGCGAACTGTTCCGCCGCGCCGCCGTGCTGCGCGGGAGCGATCAAGCGGCCTATGACAAGCTCTCCGCCTACGCCGTTGTTCGGATCGATCGCCCGCTGCTCGCCAGCGAGGACGAAGGCACCGGCGCGATCGGCTGCACCGGATCGCTGACGCTCGATCTCCCGCCTGGAGTCGCGGTCGTCGGCGGACGGCGCACGCTCGCTGCCGACATCGGTTACACGTTACAGGGCGCTGCGGACGGAAATGGCCAGGTGCTCACCCTGACCAATGCCGACGCCATCGTCACACCGTTGGCGACGCTGGCCCGGACTGGCGGCCAGGCCCTTGATCCGCTGGCGCCGGAACCCCAGTCGACCGATCCGCTTGCGCCCGCTGTGGAATTGCCGCCCGCGCCCGAAGGAGAACTGCTTGGCGCGCCGCGCGCAACGACCCCGCCAAGGGCCGGGGAGGGGCCGAGCTTCGACTGTGCCAACGCGCGCACGGGAGGAGAAAGAGCAGTGTGCAGCGACGCCGGGCTGGCCGCGCTCGACCGGCAAATGGTGGCGCAGTATCGTCAGGCGGTCTCTTCGGTCGACCGTCGCACCCGCGCCGAGCTCGAGCGCAGCCGGAATCGCTTCCTCAGCTTCCGCGACCAATGTCCGTCCGACGATTGCATCGCCGACACCTACCGCGGCCGGATGCGCGAAATCCGCGACATCGTGGACGAGGGCGGCCGCTAGAAGCGGATCAGTTTTCGGGGGATAAGTCGACCGCCGGGGTGGCGACTCGTGCGGCCCTTGCCCATAGTCGGTCGATGTCCACCGCTTACGTCCCGCTGCGCGTCTTTTCCTGCTTCACGATGCTCGAAGGGGCGATCGAGCCCAAGGCGATCGCCAGCCATGCCAAAAGGCTCGGCTTCCCAGCGGCGGCCTTGGTCGACCGCAACGGGCTGTATGCGGCGATGGCGTTCGGCGAGGCCTGCTTTAAGGACGGCGTACAACCGATCGTCGGGGCGATGCTCGGGGTTTCGCGGCCCGACGAGATCGGTCCGCGCGGCGCGCTCGATTGGCTAGTGCTGCTCGCCCAGGACGAGGCGGGCTATGCGAATCTCTGCCGTCTGGTCAGCATGGCCCACCTCGACCGCCCGATCGCCGAGGAACCGCATGTCGCCTTCGACGCGCTGACCGGCGCCACCGACGGACTGATCGCGCTGACCGCGGGCGGGGAGGGGGCCATCGCCCGCCTGTTCGCCGACGGGCAGATCGACAAGGCCAAGGCCTATGCCGACCGCCTCCGCACCCTGTTCCCCGAACGCCTGTACATCGAGCTGTCGCGCCGCGGCGATGCGGTCGAGCAATCGGCCGAGGCGGCACTGCTCGACCTTGCCTATGCCGCCGAATTGCCGATCGTCGCGACAAACTCGGCACAGTACGCCGACCCCAGCTTCCACGCCGCGCATGATATTATGCTGTGCATCGCCAATTCGACGTATGTCGAAAATGACGACCGTCCGCGCTCCTCGTCCGAGGCTTGGCTCAAGCCCGCCGCCGACATGGAGACCTTGTTCGCGGACCTGCCCGAGGCGATTGCCAACACATCGGTCATCGCCCAGCGCTGCGCCGTCGCCGCGCCCAACCGCAAGCCTATCCTGCCGCGCCTGTCGGATGACGAAGACGAGACGCTGCGGAAGGAAGCGCATGCCGGACTCGAGGCGCGCCTCGGCGGGCGCGGGGTCGATCGCGCGCTCTACCGCGAGCGGCTCGATTTCGAGATCGACGTCATCACCCGCATGGGCTTTGCCGGCTACTTCCTGATCGTCGCCGACTTCATTAAATGGGCTAAGGCGAACGACATTCCGGTCGGCCCGGGGCGCGGATCGGGCGCGGGCAGCATCGTCGCCTGGTCGCTGCTGATCACCGATCTCGACCCGATCGAACTGGGCTTGCTGTTCGAACGGTTCCTCAACCCGGAACGCGTGTCGATGCCCGATTTCGACATCGATTTCTGCGAAACCCACCGCGACAAGGTGATCACTTACGTCCAGTCCAAATATGGTCGCGACCGGGTGGCGCAGATCATCACTTTCGGTCGCTTGAAGGCGCGCGCGGTGCTCAAGGACACCGGGCGCGTCCTGCAGATGAGCTACGGCCAGGTCGATCGCCTCGCCAAGCTGATTCCTAACCACCCGACCGACCCGTGGGACCTGCCGCGCGCGCTCAACGGGGTGAGCGAACTCGCCGCCGAATATAAGAATGACGATGGCGTCCGCCGCCTGATGGATTTGGCGATGAAGCTGGAGGGCCTGCCGCGCCACGCCTCGACCCATGCCGCGGGCGTGGTGATCGGCGATCGGCCGCTTGACCAGCTAGTGCCGCTCTACCGCGACCCGCGATCGGATATGCCGGTCACCCAGTTCGACATGAAATATGTCGAGGCGGCGGGGCTGGTAAAGTTCGATTTCCTCGGGCTGAAGACGCTGTCGGTTCTCAAGGAAGCGCAGCGCCTGCTCACGCTCCAGGGCATCACGGTCGATTTCGACGCACTCAGCTGGGAAGATCCGGAGGTCTACGAATTGCTCCAGCGCGGCGATACCGTCGGCGTGTTCCAGTTGGAATCCGAAGGCATGCGCCGCACGCTGGCCGGAGTCCGCCCGACCGCCTTCGGCGACATCATCGCGCTGGTCTCGCTCTACCGACCCGGCCCGATGGACAATATTCCCTTGTTCGGCGACCGCAAGAATGGCCGCGTCGCGCTCGCTTACCCGCATCCCATGCTGGAGGCGGTGCTGGCCGAGACCTATGGCGTCTTCGTCTACCAGGAACAGGTGATGCAGGCGGCGCAGGTGCTCGCCGGCTACAGCCTCGGCGAGGCCGACCTTCTCCGCCGCGCGATGGGCAAGAAGATCCAGTCGGAAATGAACGAACAGCGTGAGCGGTTCGTCACGGGTGCCGCCGCCAACGCCATCGCGCCGGCCAAGGCCAACGAATTGTTCGACTTGATCGACAAGTTCGCCGGCTATGGCTTCAACAAGAGCCACGCCGCGGCCTATGCGCTCGTCGCCTATCACACCGCCTGGCTGAAGACCCATCATCCCGCGGTCTTCTTCGCTGCGTCGATGAGCTTCGATATGGCGCAAACCGACAAGCTGGCCCTGTTCGTCGAGGATATCCGCCGCAGCGGCGTCGAATGCCTCGCGCCCGACGTCAATGCATCGGAAGCCTGTTTCTCGGTTGAGGATGGGCCCAAGGGACTTTGCGTTCGCTACGCCCTCGGCGCGCTCAAGGGCGTCGGCGAAAAAGCGATGGAATCCTTGGTCGACGAGCGCAAAGCCAATGGCCCGTTCAGGTCGCTCGACGATTTCGCCGCGCGGATCGACCCGAAACTACTTAACCGCCGCCAGCTCGAAAGCCTCGCCGCGGCGGGGGCGTTCGATGCGCTCAATCCCGATCGCGCCGCGCTCCATGCCGGGGCCGAGACGATCCTCGCTTATGCCGCCTCCGCCCATGACGAGCGCACCAGCGGCCAGCACGGCCTGTTCGGCGGCGGCGGGCCTGAACAAGCGGCGGAGGCGATCCGACTGCCCCGCAGTGTCGCTTGGACCTTGGCCGAGCGCATGGGCGCCGAGCGCGACGCCTTCGGCTTCTATTTCTCGGCCCACCCGGTCGATGCCCAGCGGCATTTGCTCGCCGCCCACCGCGTCAAGAGCTTCGCCGAACTCGCGTCGTTGCCCGCACCGGCCGATGGCGGGCGATCGGCGGCAATGATGGCGGGCCTCGTCGAATCGACCAATTGGAGAACCTCGGCCAAGGGGCGACGCTATATGATGGCGACCATCTCTGACGCATCGGGTCAATATGTCGCGACCGTGTTCGACCCCGATCCCTCGGCCGCGCTCGAAGCGGCCGCAAAGTCAGGCACTTGCGGGCTGATGACCGTCGAACTCGACCGTCGTCCTGGCGACGATGTGCCGCGGGTCACGGTCAAGGCGTTCCAGCCGATCGACAACCTCGCCAAGAAGACCAGGCTCCAGCTCGATCTCATCATCACCGATGCGTCGGCGCTCGGCGCGATCGTCCCGATTCTCGCGGCGGCGCGCGGTGGCAACGGCGTGGTCCGCGCAACCCTGCCGATCAGTGGCGACCGCGAAGCAATGCTTATTCTGGGACGCGACTTCGGCCTCGACGCCGACCTCGCGTCGAAGCTGGAGCGACTGCTGGGCGAGGATGCCGTGCTACTGTCGGCCCAAGAAGGCCCGAAGCTCGCCTTGGTCGGCTGATTAGCCCGCATTCTCCGTCGCTACCGGCTCTTCGACCGGGGGCGGGAGTGGAAGCACCTCATTACCCGTGGGCTCATCGCTGACCGGAGCGTCGGGCGTGCCTTCGGCCGGGGTTGGCTCGAAATCCTCGGGCGGCGCGTCGATGCTTGGCTCGGGCGGGGGCGGGGTGGCGGTTTCATATTCTTCGCCCGGAAGTTCTCGGGGCGGCCTGGCAACCCTGGGCGGTGCTTTGTTGGCCGGTGCCGCGGTGCCCGAATAGACGCACGCGTCCAGCCCGTCGCGGCCGACCACGCCGACCCGAGCGGCGATGCTGTTGCCGTAGCGCCGGGTGAAACCCTTCGGAGCAATCGCGCCGCGCTTCTTGGGCAAGGGCAGGATGGCGGCGATCCGCGCCGCTTCCGTCGCGCTCATCGCGCTCGCGTCATGCCCGAAATAGCGCATCGACCCGGCGTTGGCGCCATAGGTGCCGATCCCCGTCTCGGCGACGTTGAGATAGACTTCCATGATTCGGCGCTTGCCCCACAAGGTCTCGATCAGGAAAGTGAAATAGGCCTCGACGCCTTTCCGGACATAGCCGCCGCCCTGCCACAGGAAGACGTTCTTGGCCGTCTGCTGGCTGATGGTCGATCCGCCCCTGATCCGCCCGCCGCTGGCATTGCGCTTCATCGCATCCTCGATCGCCTCGATATCGAAGCCGTTGTGGCTGCAGAACTTGCTGTCCTCCGCCCCGATCGCGGCGCGCACCATGTCGCGGTCCATCTGATTGAGGCTCATCCAGTCCTTGGTCACGCCGCGCCCGGCGATCAGGTCGCCAATCATCGTCGCGGTGATCGGCGGCGGAACGAAGCGCAGGATGATCACCCACAGGATCGACAGCAGGAACAGTCCGACCAGCAGTTTCAGCAGGAAGCGGAGAAAGCCACCGCCGCGGCGGGACTTCCGCTGGCGTCGATATTTGGGCAGTTGGGTCGTGGATTTAGCCATGGTCGGTAGCTAGCGCGGATCGTTCAAAAAGAAACACTTTCCTGAACGACGCATAACGATGACGTTGGAAAGTGGTCCGAACAGGGTGAGCCGATCGAAAAACCTTTGGGGTTCACGTGCCGCACAGGCTCCAAATGCCAATGTGGAGCGTTGTTTCGATTGAGAAAAACCAAGAATTGGAGGTCACTCATGACCCGCAAGATGATTTTGATTGCCGGCGTCGCCGGCTTGGCTTTGACGGTCCCAGCGCTGGCGCAAGAGAATCGCGGCGGTCAGCAGCGAAGTCAGGAGCGCGCGGAGCGTCAGGCTCAGCGCGCCGAGCGCCCGCAACGCGCGGAGCGTCAACAAGCGCAGCGATCCGAAAGGCCGCAGCGTGTCGAACGCCAGCAGGTCCAACGCGCCGAGCGCCCGCAGCGCGCCGAGCGCCAACAGGTGCAGCGTGCCGAGCGTCCGCAACGCATGGAACGTCAGCAGCGTGTCGAGCGCCGGCAAATCCAGCGTGCCGAGCGTCCGCAGCGCATTGAGCGCCAGCAGCAGCGTGCCGAGCGGCCGCAGCGGACCGAACGCCAGCAGCGCGTCGAGCGCCCGCAGCGCGTTGAGCGCCAGGTTCAGCGCCAGGAACGCCAGCGGATCGAACGTCCGCAGCGCGTTGAACGCCTGCAGCAGCGCGTCGAGCGCCAAGTCCAGCGTCCCGAGCGGCAACAGCGCATCGAGCGCCAGCAGCAGCGCGTCGAGCGTCAGGCGCAGCGGCCCGAACGCCAGCAACAACGCATTGAACGGCAGCAGCAACAGCAGCGCCTCACTCGGCAGGCTGTGCGTCAACAGCAGCAGATCGAGCGTAACACCCGGTTTGATCGTGGCCAGCGGCTGGAGCGTCGTGATCTGATCCGTCAGGCTCGCCAGAGTGTGCGGCAGGACGTACGTCAGGACCTTCGCCAGAATGCGCGTCAGCAGCAGCGCTTCGAGCGTCGTGCCGCCGAGCGCTTGTTCGCGCCGATCAATCGAGAGGTCGACTATCGCACCGCGCGCTTCGACGGTCGCGGTTATCGTCCTTGGGCACCCGTATTCGCTGATCGGCAGATGCGTCAGATGACACCGTTCCAAGCCAAATTCGATGACCGCAACTTCGTCTCGATCGGCGATCGCTACAACAGTGCCTATAATTGGTTACCAGTGCCGGCGGTTTACGGCAACCGCTATTTCGACAATGACGATTATTATTATCGTTACAACGCGGACTACGGCTACGCCTATCAGATCAACCGCAACAACAATCTGATTTTCGCTTCCTATCCGCTGTTCGGTGGGTACGGGATCGGCGATCCGTGGCCGCAGACCTATTACAGCAGCTACGTGCCGCAGGGCTATCAGGACTATTATTACGATACGCCGGACTATTATTACCGCAATGACGGCTATGGCATCTATCAGGTCGATGCCGGCAGCCAGCTGATCACCGCTCTGGTGTCGCTGGTGCTGGGCCAGAATTATGGCGTTGGGCAGGTGCTTCCGGCCAGCTACAGCGCCTATAACGTGCCGCTCGACTATCGCGCTTCCTATGCCGACAGCGACGACAGCTGGTATCGGTATGGCGACGGCTTCATCTACGAAGTCGAGCCAGAAAGTCGCCGGGTCGCCGCTCGCTACCCGCTTTACTCCGACAATTATTATGTCGGGGAGCGGTGGCCAGTGGCCTATCCGGACTATAATGTCCCTTATGCCTATCGCGATGCCTATGCTGACAGCCCGCAATATCATTATCGCTATGCCAACGGCGGGATCTATCAGGTCGATCCGACCAACCAGCTGATCCTGGCACTGGCGGCACTGGTCAGCGGCGACCAGTTTGCGGTCGGGCAGCCGATGCCGGTCGGCTATGACATCTACAACGTGCCGGTCGATTACCGCGACCGCTGGGCGGACAGCGATGACGAATATTATCGCTACGCCAACGGCTACGTCTATCGCGTAGATTATGGCTCCGGCCTGATTGAGGAGGCGTTTCCGGTTTACGCCTGACCTGATCGACTGAATGAAGGAGGGAGCGGTGCCGCAAGGGGCCGCTCCCTTCTTCGTGGGCGTCCGCGACAGGCAAAAAAAAGGCCCCGACAAGGCGGAGCTTCGACGAAGGGCTTATCCCCAGAAACGAGTAAACCCCGGTTACCGAAGTAACCGGGGTTCCATGGTTTTGGACCGAAGTCCGCAACCACATGATTGTCAAAGCAGCTTCCAAAGTGAGTCGCAAGGGCCCATTTCAAGAAAATTTCAAAAAAGATTCAAATCTGCGATTCTGCCTCTCCCTTGCCGCACCGCAGCAACTCCCATATCTCCACCCAATGACATCGACTAACGACCTCCGCCGCGGCTTCCTCGAATATTTCGAAGGGCAGGGGCACGCGCGTGTACCCTCTGCGCCGCTCGTTCCGCACAACGACCCGACGTTGATGTTCGTCAATGCCGGCATGGTGCCGTTCAAGAACGTCTTTACCGGTCTCGAATCGCGGCCTTATTCGACTGCGGTGAGCAGCCAGAAGTGCGTCCGCGCGGGCGGCAAGCATAACGATCTCGACAATGTCGGCTACACCGCGCGCCACCACACCTTCTTTGAAATGCTCGGCAATTTCAGCTTCGGCGATTATTTCAAGGAGCAGGCGATCCACCACGCCTGGACGCTGCTGACCAAGGAATGGGGTCTGTCGCCCGACCGGCTGACCGCGACCGTCTATCACACCGACGACCAGGCGTTCGACCTGTGGAAAAAGGTCGCCGGCCTGCCCGAGAGCCGCATCATCCGCATCGCCACCAAGGATAATTTCTGGGCGATGGGCGCCGATGGTCCGTCAGGCCCGTGCAGCGAGATCTTCTACGACCACGGCGACCACATCTTCGGCGGCCCGCCCGGCAGTCCGGACGAGGATGGCGATCGCTTCGTCGAGATCTGGAACCTCGTGTTCATGCAATTCCTGCAGGAAAATGACGCGATCGTCTCCGACCTGCCCAAGCCGTCGATCGACACCGGCATGGGGCTGGAGCGGGTTGCGGCGGTGATGCAGGGCGTCACCGACAATTATGACACCGACACGTTCAAGGCGCTGATCCACGCTTCGGAGGAATTGACCCACACCAAGGCGCAAGGCGACAGCCAAGCGAGCCACCGGGTCATCGCCGACCATCTCCGCGCCTCGGGCTTCCTCGTCGCTGACGGCGTGCTTCCGGCCAACGAGGGCAGGGGCTACGTCCTCCGCCGGATCATGCGCCGCGCGATGCGCCATGCGCATTTGCTCGGTGCCAAGGATCCCCTGATGCACCGCCTGGTGCCGCAGCTGGTCGCTGAAATGGGCCAGGCTTTTCCTGAATTGGTCCGCGCGCAGCCTCTGATCGAGGCGACGCTGGCGCAGGAAGAAGCCCAGTTCCGCCGCACCCTCGCCAACGGGCTCAAATTGCTCGACGAGGAAACCGGATCGATGGGGGCAGGGGGCGAGCTGCCCGGTGTTACCGCTTTCAAGCTCTACGACACGTTCGGCTTCCCCTACGACCTCACCGAGGACGCCTTGCGCGCTCGCGGCATGACCGTCGACCGCGCCGGCTTCGACGCTGCCATGGCCGAACAGAAAGCCGCCGCCCGCGCCGCGTGGAAGGGCTCGGGCGAAACCGCGTCGGACGATCTGTGGTACGACCTCGCCGAGGAAGTCGGATCGACCGAATTCACCGGCTATTCGGGCCATGAAGGTGAGGGCGTGGTCCTCGCCCTGGTCAAGGATGGCGCGCGCGTCGAACAGGCGGGCGAGGGCGAAACGGTGACAATCATCCTCAACCAGACCCCATTCTACGGCGAAAGCGGCGGGCAGGTCGGTGATGCCGGAAAATTGATCGCGCTCAACGGCTTCGAAGGCGAAGTTCAGGATACGTTGAAGCCGCTCGGCAAGCTTCACGCGCTGCGCACTTGCATCGTCAAGGGCAGTCTCAAGGTCGGCGACAGCCTGGCCCAGTCGGTGGATGTCGCCCGCCGCGACGCCACCCGCGCCAATCATAGCGCGACCCATTTGCTCCACGCCGCGCTGCGCAACCGCCTTGGCGAGCATGTCACGCAAAAAGGCAGTCTGGTCGCGCCCGACCGCCTGCGGTTCGATTTCTCGCACCCCAAGGCGCTCAGCCCGGAGGACATCGCCGCGGTCGAGGTAGAGGTAAATGCCGAAATTCGCGCCAACCAGCCCGTGACGACCCGCCTGATGACCCCCGACGATGCCGTCGCGGCGGGCGCGCTCGCCCTCTTCGGCGAAAAGTATGGCGACGAAGTCCGCGTGCTGAGCATGGGCCGCAACACCGACAAGCACTTCTCGGTCGAGCTGTGCGGCGGCACCCACGTCGATGCTACCGGCGACATCGCTCTGTTCAAGATCATCGGCGAAAGCGCGGTCAGCTCGGGTGTCCGCCGGATCGAGGCACTGACCGGGGAGGGCGCGCTTTCGTACCTTTCGCACCGCTCGGACGATCTCAACGCCATCGCACAACTCACTGGCGACAAAGCCAATCCCGTCGCCAAGGTGCGCAGCCTGGTCGACGAAAAGAAGCGCCTCGAACGCGAACTGGCCGAGGCGAAGAAGGCTTTGGCCATGGGCGGCGGCTCCACGCAATCCGAAGCAGCCGGCCCCGAACAAGTTGCCGGCCATGCCTTCCTCGGCCAGGTGGTCGACGGCCTCGACCCCAAGAACCTCCGCGGTGAAGTCGATGCGATGAAACAGCGCCTCGGCACCGGCATCGCGGCCCTGATCGCCACCAATGACGGCCGCGCCAGCGTCGCCGTCGGGGTGACGGATGATTTGATCGCGACCGTCTCGGCGGTCGATCTCGTCAAAGCGGCGGTCGCGGCGCTGGGCGGGCAGGGCGGCGGCGGACGCCCCGATATGGCGCAAGGCGGTGGGCCGGAGGGGGCGAAGGGTCAAGATGCCCTCGCCGCAATACGCGATGCCTTGGCGAGAGTGAGCGCTTAACGCTCCTCCCCTGGGGGAGGTAGCGCACGCAGTGCGACGGAGGGGTTTTGGGAGCCGGAAAGTCAGACCCCACCGTCAGCTTTGCTGACACCTCCCCCAAGGGGGAGGGGCGAGGTTATGCTTAGACATCCCGCACCCGCCTCCGCCCCAGCGTCGGCTCCTCAGCCATCTCCCCCGCCTCCATGATCTCGCCGCGCAGCTCGCTCCTCTTCTCGTGGATCGAGGCGATCACCGGGCCCATGGCCACCCCGATGTCGACCAGCACCGCCTCCGACAGTTGCAGTGATGCCTCCATCGCTTCGGGGACCGCATCGGTCACCCCGGCTTTGTAGAGCCGCGCGGCATGGTCTGTATCGCGGGCGCGGGCGATAATGGGGAGATCGGGGAAGTCGGTGCGGATGCGTCGCGCGAGCCTTTGTGTCAGCACCGGATCGTCCATCGTCAGCACGACCGCGTCGGCGCTGCCCAGCTCGAGCTTCTCGACCATGGCGCCGCGTGCCACGTCGCCGAACAGCACCGCATAGCCAGACGCGCGCGCCGCCAATACGGAATCGATGTCATGTTCAACCGCCAGATATGCCTTGTCGTGCGCCGACAACATGTCGGCCACCATCTGGCCAACCCGGCCGAAGCCGAAGATCACCGTCTTGCCCGCCGCCGCCCCGATGTCGACATGGGCGGTCGTGTGCCGGTCGACCCGCCGTGCCGCGGCCCGGCCGAGCGCGGCCAGCAACGGCGTCACGGTCAGCCCGAGGGCGGTCACCGCCTGCCAAAAGCTTGCCGCATCAGGCCTGATCACCCCCGCCGCAGTGCCCGCGCCGAGCAGGATCAAGGTCGTCTCGGACGGGCTGGCCATCATAAGCCCGGTTTCAGCGGCGACCCCGGGCCGCGATCCGCTACCCCAAAGAAGGAATCCAGTGACCAGTGCCTTGGCTAGCAAGACCAGGCCAAGCGCCGCCAGCAGGGTTGGCCAATTTTCCACTAACGAACCCAGATCGAGGCTCATTCCGACGGTGATCAGGAACACGCCAAGCGCTAACCCGCGAAGAGGCGCGGTGACCTGCTCCACCTCACCGCGATATTCCGTTTCCGCGATCAATATGCCCGCCACCAGGGCGCCCAGGATCGGTGACAGGCCGACCGAACTTGTCGCCAGGCTCGCCAGGATCACGGTCAGCAGGCTAACCGCCAGGAACAGTTCGGGACTCTTGGTCCGCGCCGCCTGCGCGAATAAGGGTGGCAGTGCCACGCGCCCGGCGACCAGCATCACCGCAATCAAAAGACCGCCCTGCCAGATGACCGTCAGCAGTTCACCCGCTTCGCCCGCCCCGCCCAGACTGGCGAACAGGAACAGCAAAGGGATGAGCGCCAGATCCTCGAACAACAGCATCGCAAATGCCGCCTTGCCCGCCGGACTGGTGGTGCCTGCCAGCGGGATCACCAGTGCCGTAGAGGACATCGCCAGCGCCAGGCCGAGCACGATCGCCGCCGGTAGGCTGTTGCCCATGATGATGAGCGCGCCGCCAATCAGGAGCGCGCCGAGACTGAGTTCCGCTGCGCCTATCCCGAAAACCTGTCGCCGCATCGTCACCAGCCGCTTGAAGCTCAGTTCCAGCCCGATCGCGAACAGCAACAGAATGATCCCGAATTCGGCGAACGGGGCCATGGCCGGAGGATCGCTGATCGTTACCGCGTCAAGCCAAGGATAATACACAACGTACCGCCCCAGTCCGAACGGCCCGGCCAGGATACCAACCAGAATGAAGCCGATGATGGGCGAGATCTTGAGCCGGGCGAAGGCGGGAATGACGATCCCCGCAGCGCCAAGGATGGTCAGCGTGTCGCTCAATGCTGGGGTGATGTGAAGTTCGCCGGCCATTCGCCCCTAAAAGCATGGCGAGCCGCCGCTGTCACCGGCACCAGAGCCGCGTCCGCGCGTTTTCAGGTAATTAGGAGAGACGCGATGGCCAAGGATCTGAAAGCAGGCGACAAAGTAAGGTGGGATAGCTCGGGCGGCCATTCGACCGGCAAAATAGTCAAAAAACTCACCAGCCCGATGAAGATCAAGGGCCACAGGGTGACCGCTTCGAGAGACAATCCTGAATATCTGGTCGAGACCGGTGAGGGCAAACGCGCCGCGCACAAGCCAGAGGCGCTCTCCAAGCGCTAGCTCACGTAATCATCAGGGTGACGCCATGACGTCACCCTGATGATCTGCCTCAGGCGATTACGCCTTCTTTCGCCATTGCGGTTTCCAGATTCTCGCGAATCGCTTCGAAAAATTGCTCTGTGGTCATCCAGGCCTGATCTGGCCCGACCAGGATCGCGAGATCCTTAGTCATCTTGCCCTCCTCGACCGTGCGAACGCAGACCTTTTCCAGCGTCTCGGCGAACCGGATCACGTCGGGCGTAACGTCCAGCTTGCCGCGGAACTTGAGGCCGCCGGTCCAGGCGAAGATCGACGCGATCGGGTTGGTCGATGTCGCCTTGCCGGCCTGGTGCATGCGATAGTGGCGCGTCACCGTGCCATGCGCCGCTTCCGCCTCGACCGTCTGGCCGTCGGGAGTCATCAGCACGCTGGTCATCAGGCCCAGGCTGCCGAAACCTTGCGCAACCTGGTCGGATTGGACGTCGCCGTCGTAATTCTTGCACGCCCACACGAATTTCCCGCTCCACTTGAGCGCGGAGGCGACCATGTCGTCGATCAGGCGGTGCTGATATTCGATCCCCGCTTCGGCGAACTTGTCCTTGAAATCGCGGTCGAAAACTTCCTGGAAGATATCCTTGAAACGACCGTCATAGGCCTTCAAAATGGTGTTCTTGGTGCTGAGGTACACCGGCCATTTGCGCTGCAGGCCATAGTTCAGGCAGGCCTGCGCGAAGTCGCGGATCGACTCGTCTAAATTGTACATCCCCATCGCCACGCCGGCCGACGGATATTCGAACACTTCATGCTCGATCACTTCGCCGTCCACGCCAGTGAAGGTCATCTTCAGCGTGCCGGGGCCGGGGACCAGGAAATCGGTCGCCTTGTACTGGTCGGCGAAGGCATGGCGGCCGATGACGATGGGGTCGGTCCAACCTGGAATGATCCGCGGGATATTGTCGATCACGATCGGCTCGCGGAAAACGACACCGCCAAGGATGTTGCGGATTGTGCCGTTGGGCGACTTCCACATCTTCTTGAGGCCGAATTCCTCGACCCGCGCTTCATCCGGCGTGATTGTTGCGCACTTCACGCCGACGCCATATTGCTTGATCGCTTCTGCCGCTTCGACCGTGATCGTGTCGTCGGTTTCGTCGCGCTTTTCGATTCCAAGGTCGTAATATTTCAGGTCGATGTCGAGATAGGGGAGGATGAGCTTCTCGCGGATCCATTGCCAGATGATCCGGGTCATTTCGTCGCCATCCAGTTCGACGACCGGAGTTTTCACCTTGATCTTGCTCATTTTACGTCCTGTATCGGGGGAAAGGGAGTTGGGCGCGCCTTAAGCGCCGCTCCGCTCCGGATCAAGGCAAGCGCGACATTGCGGCCTGGTTCAGCCACCCCTAAAGAGCGCCCATGTCCCAGCTCGAAAAACCAAATAATCATCTCGCCGCGGTCAAGTGGCGCTTTCCCTCGGTCCATCCGGAAGGGCGCAAGTTCGTCGTCATTTCCGCGTTCATCACGCTCTTGCTGTTCTGGGCATTGCCCGACGTGATCGGCTGGCTGATGGTGATGGTCACGATCTGGGTTGCAACCTTCTTTCGTGATCCGATCCGCACCACCCCGACTGATCCGAAGCTGATCATCGCCCCCGCCGACGGACTGGTGACGATGGTCACCCGTGTGCCCGCGCCTCCCGAACTGGCGAGCGAATTGCCCGGTGAATTCACTCGCGTGTCGATTTTCATGTCGGTGTTCGATGTCCACATCAACCGCACCCCGATTTCCGGCACGATCCGCAAGATCGCCTACATTCCGGGTAAATTCCTCAACGCCGACCTCGACAAGGCGAGCGAAGACAATGAGCGCCAGCATTTCCTGGTCGAGCGCGAGGATGGAGCGAAGATCGCCTTCACCCAGATCGCCGGTCTGGTCGCGCGGCGGATCATGTCGTTTGTTGCCGAGGGCGACCGCGTCGCGGCGGGCGAACGGATCGGGCTGATCCGCTTCGGCAGCCGGGTCGACGTGTTCCTTCCCGCAGGCACCGGCAGTCAGATCCTGCTCGGCCAGCGCGCCATTGCGGGGGAGACGATCCTTGGCGAGATAGGGGTCGATCCTCAGCGATCGGGCACTAGTCAGTGAGCTCAAGGCCCGAACGTCACGGAATCCCTTTCCGGGCGTTCGCGCCCAATGCGATCACTGCGCTTGCGTTATGCTCGGCGCTGACCGGGGTGCGCTTTGCAATTTCGGCGGCCAGCGGCGACCCGGGTAGCGACAATCATTGGCAGTTGGCGCTGGCCTGCATCGTCGGCGCTGGCGTGCTTGATGGGCTCGACGGCCAGCTGGCGCGATTGCTCAAAGCCAACAGCAAATTCGGTGCCGAGCTCGACAGCCTGAGCGACAACATAGCATTCGGAACCGCGCCCGCGCTGATCCTTTTCCTTTGGTCACTTCAAAGCGCTCCGCGATTCGGCTGGATCGCGGCACTGGCGTTAGCGGTCTGCTGCGCGCTTCGACTCGCCCGTTTCAATGCCCGGATCGATGCCGATATACAGCCGCACAAGTCCGCCGGGTTCAACACCGGCGTTCCCGCACCAGCAGGTGCGGGTTTGGCGTTCATTCCGATTTATTTGTGGCTGATCACCGGAAACGACCTGTTCCGCAGCTGGCAACTGGTGATGCCGTGGACATTGTTCATCGCCCTGCTGATGATCTCCAGCGTCGCGACCTATAGCTGGACCTCGATCCGCATCCGGCCCGGCATGCGTTTATTCGCGCTGGCAGGAGTCGCTCTTCTCGGTGCCGCATTGCTCAACGAGCCGTGGATCACGTTGCTCGCAGTATCCGGACTATATCTGATATTCCTGCCACTCAGCGTGGCGAGCTACGCTCGTGTCAAGCGGCGGCGCGAAGCGACGGCCGTGCCCGCGCCCGCTGCGAGCGGCTCGACGGATAACGCTGGCTGACCCGAAGCGCGACCGGCGCGATAACGGGGAGGGCGCTCTCACCGCGCAACGCGGCCCCGACCTTGCCAAGATTTTGCTCAAGGCTTCCTGCAGCGATGACGATTGCGGCCCAGGCGGCGGCGAGGAAGGCGATAGTGGCGAGCGCTGCAATCATGTTCTCAATCCTTCGTTACGCCGCTCAACTTATCAACAGTCCGTTTCGTTCCATTTTTGGCTGTTTTGCGTTGAATGACCCCTGTGCATGAAGCCATGTTCTTCGTTTGTTCTAGTGCTGTCAAGCGGTAAATCGGGGTTGCACCAATAGACCTCCTTCGCTAGAGGAGCGCGCATTCCACAGGCGGAACCACCATACCGGTGCCCCGGACCAGTCCGGGGTTACAGGATCCGCCGAGGTTAAACCGGAAGGAGACTATCCTATGGCGACTCCCGTCGTCACGATGCAGCAATTGCTCGAAGCTGGCGCCCATTTTGGCCACCAGACCCACCGCTGGAATCCGCGGATGAAGCCGTACATTTTCGGCGACCGCAACGGCGTTCACATCATCGACCTGTCGCAGAGCGTGCCGCTGTTCGCGCGCGCCCTCGAATTCGTCAACCAGGCCGTCGCCCGCGGCGGCAAGGTGCTGTTCGTCGGCACCAAGCGCCAGGCGCAGGACGCGGTGGCCGAGGCCGCCCGTCAGTCCGGCCAGCATTTCGTCAACCATCGCTGGCTCGGCGGCATGCTGACCAACTGGAAGACCGTTTCCAACTCGATCAAGCGTTTGAAGACGCTTGAGGAGCAGCTCAGCGGCGACACCGCCGGCCTGACCAAGAAGGAAGTGCTCCAGCAGACCCGCGAGCGCGACAAGCTTGAGAAGTCGCTCGGCGGCATCCGCGACATGGGCGGCCTTCCCGACGTCATGTTCGTGGTCGACACCAACAAAGAAGAGCTTGCGATCAAGGAAGCCAACGTGCTCGGCATCCCGGTCGTCGCAATCCTCGACAGCAACTCGAACCCGAACGGCATCGCCTTCCCGGTTCCGGGTAACGACGACGCCGCCCGCGCCATCCGCCTTTATTGCGAGGCCGTCGCCAATGCGGCGATGTCTGGCAAGACCGGCAACGCCGCTGCTCGTGGTGAAGATGTCGGCGCAATGGTCGAACCGCCGGTCGAGGCCGCGCTGGAAGCTTAAAACACGGGGGCCGCGCCCCCATCTATCGCGGCCCGGACTGTCGACCCGATCGACGGCCGGGCCGTATCGTTTTAAAAGGAAAAGATGACATGGCTGAGATCACCGCCGCTTCGGTGAAGGAACTGCGCGAGCGCACCGGCGCCGGCATGATGGATTGCAAGAAGGCGCTGTCCGAAAACAATGGCGAGATGGAAGCGTCGGTCGACTGGCTGCGGGCCAAGGGTCTTGCCGCCGCCGCCAAGAAGGCCGGCCGCACCGCCGCCGAGGGACTGGTTGGCGTCGCCGTTGCCGGCAATCGCGGCGCGGTCGTCGAGATCAATTCGGAAACCGATTTCGTCGCCAAGAACGATCAATTCCAGGACTTCGTTCGCAATGTATCGGGGCTTGCGCTGGCCAATGACGGCGATGTCGAGGCGCTGATGGGCGCGGCCTATCCGGGTGGCGGCACGGTCGAGGACAAGCTGACCGAAAACATCGCTACCATCGGCGAGAATCAGTCGCTTCGCCGCGTGGCCCTGCTCGAAGTCAGCGAAGGCATGGTTGTCAGCTATGTCCACAATGCCGCCGCGCCCAACATGGGCAAGATCGGCGTGCTGGTTGCGCTCGAAGGCTCGGCCCCGGCCGACACGCTTGCAGCGCTTGGCAAGCAGCTCGCCCAGCACATTGCCGCGGCCAATCCGTTGGCGCTCGACAGCGATGGCCTAGATGCCGATCTGCTCGCCCGTGAAAAGGCGATCGCGATGGAAAAGGCGGCCGAAAGCGGCAAGCCTGCCAACATCGTCGAGAAGATGGTCGACGGAACCATTGCCAAGTTCAAGAAGGAAAACGCCCTTCTTAGCCAGCTGATCGTCCACGACGGCAAGACCCCGGTCGCTGACGTCCTTGCCGAAGCGGGCAAGGACGCCGGTGCACCAATCACGCTGAAAGCGTTCGAGCGCTTCCAGCTCGGCGAAGGCATCGAGAAGGCCGAAAGCGATTTCGCCGCCGAAGTCGCCGCCGCGTCGGGGGTGCCGCAGCCGGTTGCCTGAACGCCAGTCGCATCAACCTTAAATCAAAAGGGCGGGGCTTTGGCACCGCCCTTTTCCATTCACCGAAGATTGGCCGCTTCCTTTTGACAATCGTAGGGCAGGTCGGGCTGGCGGCAGAAGTCGGGCCAGTGGCCACTTTCGCGCCAGTAGCGGAGTAGCCCGAAGCGCGATGCAACCAGCATGAAGCGCGGATCGGCCCTCAGATCGGCTTGAGCCGGCCGAAACAGCACATCGACGAAATAGGGAATTTCGCGCGGGTCGTGGCGATCAAGCAGGATCGCGAAAAGTTGCTCTTTCCGGTCAAACTCGCCGAGCGTCTGTACGGCGCTCTGGAGCCAATCAGCCGTATCGGTTCGGTTCGCCATTGCGAGGCTGATCGCGCGATCGATATTCGACTTGGTCGGCTGGAGTCTGGCATCCAGCAGGGCCTCTTGCTCGCGACTCCCTTTGACTGCTCCGGATCGAATCAGTCGGAGAGCCTCTTTCGGATCACCGAACATTCGCTCGAAGAAATAGCGCGTGCTCACGATCTTGCTGGCGCCGGGCCACAATTTCTCGGCCTCCTCGATTTCCGATCTGGCGGCATCAATCCGACCGGCAACCGCGAGTGCCTCGACGTAGGCAAAGCGGACCGCGGGAGAAAGCGGGTCAACATTCTTGGCGCGCTGCGCATCTTCGACGGCGGCGTCCGCTCGACCGACGACCAGCATCATTAACGATCGCCCGCTCAATACGTGCGGGTTTGTCGGGGCAGCCTCGAACGCCATGTCGGCAAGCCTCACCTGCTCGGCGAACAAAGGTGCGGGGATCAGTTCCAGCTCGGCAAGATAGGCTTCCGGCACCGACGGATCGATCTTTCTTGCCAGGACAACATTACGCCGTAACTCCGCCGCGCTATTCTTGCGCACCTGGGCACTCGCTCCCTGAATCCGACTTGTTTGGGCCACCAGCAGTCTGGCCCAAGCGGGCTGGAAATTCGGCGCCAGTTCAACCACCTGCTTCAGCGTGGCGATTATCTGATCAAGGTCATTCGAACGCTGATCGCCAAGAATGGCACAAGCATTCAGATAAAGTTTCAGCGTGTCCTGCTTGAGTGGCGGTTCGCTTTGCGACCGGGCTTCCAGCGCGCATCCAAGCACACGGGCCGCGGTAAATGCCGCGCGTTGTTTCAGGTCAGCCAGTCCGCCTCGATCTTCTGTCAGGTCTGCCGCCCAAAGGACATTCGGATCGCCACCGGTTGTCAAAACGAGTGATATGGCAAGGTTATCCGCCGTCGGATCCCCGCCAATTTCAAACAGGAAATCCACGTCTTTCCGATCGTCCTGATCGACGTTAATCAATCGCATCGTTCCTGATCGCGCCGATTGGAGAATACCAAGCTTGACCATCAGGTCGCGCGCCAGGGGCTTGGCCGACGCCTCCGCGGCGGTGACAGCGACGGTCTGTGTCTCCTCCAATTGACGGTCACGAAAAAGAACGACTGCTACCGCCACCAAGGCGATCGCAACTAAACCAAGTAAGATAGACAGACGAGCGGGGTGCGGAGGTTTCGACTGTATGGATGTGGGGAGGGATGTGCCGACCGCTACCTCGGCTGTCTCTTCGCCGCCCTTCATCGTTTCAATGGCACCGAGAAGCGCCTGAAACTCACGCGCTTTCCCACGGCCGTTCCAGCATGAGAGGTCTATTCCCTGATACTGGCGAAAACCAAGCGGCGGAGCGCTCTTATCGATCTGAACGGGGATCAGCCGCCCGCTGTCGCGCCCCGCGGCCGCCTCGTCCCGCACCCACGCGCTGTCGATTGACGATTCCGACCAGAGGACGATGACGGCGTCGGCGGCATTGAGCGCAACCTCAATCTCTTTGGAGAATTGCGATCCACTCTTGATGCGATGGTCCCACCATATCGAGTGACCGGCCTTTTCGAGAGCGGACGCAATCGAACGTGCCTTGGCGGCGTCAGTACGCGCATAGCTGAGGAACGTTTTGACCAAGGATGGCGCCCCCTTTTAATCACGGTGCGAGTAAAGCGGCGCTGGTGCAAGCGATGCGTGCGACCAGAGCGGGTTGGCAGCAGGGCGGGGGCGTCTTAAAGCGCCTTTGCCCAACTGCCGTTTCGGGCAAACCCGAACAGGAGATCGCATGACTCGCCCTCGCTTCAACCGGATACTGCTGAAGCTGTCGGGTGAGGCGTTGATGGGCGCGGGACAGTTTGGGATCGACCAGGATGCGGTGGCAAGTCTTGCACAGGAAGTAAAAGCAGCCCGCGACCAGACCTTCGAATTGTGCCTGGTGATTGGCGGCGGCAATATCTTCCGTGGCATGGCCGGTGCCGCCAAGGGCATGGACCGTGCCCAGGCCGATTATATGGGCATGCTGGCGACCGTGATGAACGCGCTCGCCATGCAGAATGCCCTCGAACAGGCCGGGGTCGAAACGCGCGTCCAGTCAGCGATCAAGATGGATCAGGTGTGCGAACCGGTGATCCGTCGCCGCGCCGAGCGGCATCTCGCCAAGGGCCGCGTGGTGATTTTCGCGGCTGGCGTCGGGAGCCCCTATTTCACGACTGACACCGGCGCTGCCCTTCGCGCCGCCGAGATGAAGTGCGACGCCTTGTTCAAGGGCACCAGCGTCGACGGCGTCTATGATGCCGACCCCAAGAAAGTGACTTCCGCCAAGCGCTATGACGTAATCGGCTATGACCGCGTGCTGGCCGACGATTTGAAGGTGATGGACGCGTCCGCGGTGGCGCTGTGCCGGGACAATGATATTCCGATCGTGGTTTTCAACATCCGTCAGCCGGGCAATCTTGCCGAAGTGCTGGCCGGTCGTGGGACCGCGACGATCGTTCACGATGGAGAAGAATGATGCCGACGTATGACAAGGCCGACCTTCAGCGCCGGATGCACGGCGCTGTGGAGGCGCTCAAATCCGACCTGGTCGGGCTTCGCACCGGCCGTGCCTCGACCAATTTGCTCGATCCGGTGACTGTCGAGGTCTATGGCGCGCAAATGCCGCTCAACCAGGTCGCGACCGTATCTGTGCCCGAGCCTCGTTTGCTGTCGGTTCAGGTGTGGGACAAGGGCAATGTCGGCCCGGTGGAAAAGGCGATCCGGTCCGCCGGGCTTGGTCTCAACCCGATCACCGATGGCACCATGATTCGCTTGCCCATCCCCGATCTGACCGAGGAGCGGCGCAAAGAGCTGGCGAAGCTCGCGGGGCAATATGCCGAAAAAGCGCGCATCGCCGCACGCAATGTCCGCCGCGACGGCATGGATCATCTCAAAGCCGACGAGAAGAAGCATGAGATCAGCGAGGACGAGCGCAAGCGCCTCGAGGTGGAGGTGCAAAAGATGACCGACGATACGATCAAGGACATCGATGCATCGGCCAGCGCCAAGGAACAGGAAATCCTCGGCAAGTGAGCATGAGGCCCGCCACATTGGAAGGGGCCGACCCGCCTGTACAGCCTACCGGCGGAGGCGCGGCTCCGCGCCATGTGGCGATCATCATGGACGGCAACGGGCGCTGGGCTGCCAAGCGAAACCTGCCGCGTGCCGCCGGGCATCGCGCCGGGGCCGAAGCGGTCCGCAAGACGTTGCGCGCAGCGGCGGAAGCAGGGGTCGAGGTGCTTACCCTTTACGCTTTCTCGTCGGAGAATTGGCGGCGGCCGGAAGAAGAGGTCACTGACCTTAAAGGGCTGCTTGGTTATTATATCGAGAAGGAGCTGCAAACCCTTGAGAAAGAAGGGGTACGGCTGCGGTTGATCGGCGATCCCGCGGCATTTGGTTCGAAGCTTGAAGCGCTGCTCAAAACGGCGGTTGAACAGACTGCGGCCAATAGCCGGCTGACGCTGGTGGTGGCGCTGAATTATGGCTCACGCGGGGAAATTGCTGCCGCGGCCCGCCTGATGGCGGAAGAGGTTCGGGACGGCACCCGACATCCCGCAAGCATCGATGAAGATGCGATCGGGGCTGCGCTTCAGACGGCCGATTTTCCGCCGCTCGACCTGCTGATCCGGACGTCGGGCGAGGTTCGCCTGTCGAACTTCTTGCTGTGGCAGGCAGCTTATGCAGAGCTGATGTTCGTCGAGACGCTGTGGCCCGACTTCGACGAAGCTGACTTCAACGCCGCGCTCGGCATGTTTGCGTCGCGCCAGCGTCGTTTCGGCGGCCGATGAGCGAACTCATGGTACGCGGCATCGCCGCGATTGTCATGGCGGTCATCGCGCTGGCAGCGGCTTTTCTGGGAGGCTATGTCTTCGCCATCCTGGTCGCGCTGGCGGCGGGAATGATGTTTGTCGAATGGCGCCGACTTACGGAGGGCTGGGGTGCCGGCTGGATGATCGCCGGATTCGCTTACGCTCTCCTTCCGGCATTGAGCCTTCTGTGGCTGCGCGACCGGGCGCCGCGAGGCATGGAACTGGTCTTCTGGGTGTTCATCGTCACCTGGACCACCGATATCGGCGCTTACTTTGCGGGTCGGGCGATCGGCGGGCCCAAGCTGGCGCCCACGATCAGCCCCAACAAGACCTGGGCGGGCCTGATCGGTGGCATGGTCAGCGCCGCGCTGGCTGGCTGGGCCTGGACCCAATATGTCGTACTGCCGACCAGCCTGATCTGGCTCGCCCCCGCATTCGCGGCGGCGGCCCAGGGGGGGGATTTGTTCGAAAGCTGGCTCAAGCGTCGCGCTGGCGCCAAAGACAGTGGATCGATGCTGCCCGGCCATGGCGGAATCCTCGACCGACTCGACGGACTGGTGGTGGTCGCGATATTGACCGCCCTGTTCCAGGCGGGAGGCCTGCTTTGAAGCGGCGTATTTCCATTCTCGGCGCGACCGGGTCTGTTGGCACATCGACCCTCGACCTGGTCGAACGCCATCCCGATCGATTCGAAGTCGTCGCACTTACCGCCGCGACGAACGCCGCGGCACTTGCCGATTGCGCTCGTCGGACCGGTGCGAAGCTCGCGGTCATTGCCGACGAACGCATGTTGTCAGAGCTTCGCTCGGCGCTAGCGGGGACGAACTGTCGTGCGGCCTCCGGTGATGAAGCCATGCTGGAAGCGGCTGCGGGGGATGCCGAATGGGTGATGGCGGCAATCGTCGGTGGCGCCGGGCTTTCACCTGTCATGGCGGCCGTCGAGGCAGGACGAACGGTCGCGCTTGCCAATAAGGAAGCGCTCGTCACCGCCGGATCGCTGATGATCGACGCCGCCCAGCGTCATGGCGCCACCATCCTTCCCGTGGACAGCGAGCATAATGCCATTTTTCAGTGCCTTGCGGGTAATAGCCGTGACGGTGTCGCAAAGCTTGTTCTAACCGCCAGCGGTGGTCCGTTCCGGGAATGGTCAAAGGCCGATATGCACGCCGCGCGTCCAGAACAGGCGCTGAAGCATCCCAATTGGTCGATGGGAGACAAGATCTCGATCGATAGCGCAACGATGATGAACAAGGGGCTCGAATTGATCGAGGCCCATCATTTGTTTGGACTGCCTTCGGACCGGATCGACATCTTGGTCCATCCGCAATCGGTGATTCATTCGATGGTCGAATATGTCGACGGATCGACGATCGCCCAGCTTGGTTCGCCCGACATGCGGATTCCGATCGCCCATTGCCTGGCCTACCCCGACCGGATTGAAACGCGGGCCGAGACGCTTGACCTTATCAAGATCGCCAGCCTGACGTTTGAAGCGCCCGATCCGGAACGCTTTCCGGCTCTCCGACTGGCCCGTGCGGCGCTCGAAAGCGGGAAGGGGGAGGCGGTCGTCCTGAACGCCGCCAATGAGCTGGCTGTCGCCGCTTTCCTTGAACGTCGTATAAAGTTCGGAGAGATTGCCGCGACGGTCGAGCGCGCCATCGACCGCAACACCGCCCCGGCACCCACTTCGATCGAAGAAGTGATGGAACTCGATCAGGCGGTACGCCGCTCTGTCGGTGCGTCGCTTGAAGCGGCCGCCGCCTGATGCTTTCCCAGCCGCCCGCATGGTTCATGTTGCTCGCCTTTCTGGCGGCGATCGGGCCGTTGATCATCTTTCACGAACTCGGCCATTATTGGGTGGCGCGCTGGTTCGGGGTCGGTGCGGAAGCCTTTTCGATCGGCTTCGGCAAGGAAATCGCCGGCTGGACCGACAAGCGCGGGACCCGCTGGCGGATCGGCGCGCTCCCCCTCGGCGGCTATGTCAAATTCGTCGGCGACGCCGATGCGACCAGCGCCCCCGTTCCAAGTGAAGCGGTGCCAGCCCACCAGCGCGGTCGGGCCTTCAACCTGCGTCCGCCATGGCAACGGTTCCTGATCGTGTTGGCCGGGCCGATGACCAATTTCCTGATCGCGATCCTGATCTTCGTTGCCTTCTTCGCCGCCTTCGGAAAGCCACAGACTCCCTCCCTCGTGCAGCAGGTGGTCGTGGGAAGCGCGGCAGAACGGGCGGGCGTGAGGCCCGGCGACCGGATCGTCGAGATTGCCGGCCGGTCGACGCCCAGCTTTGAAGAGTTGCAAAATGTCGTCACGCTTCGCCCCGGTGAAACGGTCGACATCGCCGTTGTTCGCGACGGGCGGACCCAGCTTCTTTCCGCGACACTCGGAACGATCGACCAGGCCAATCGCTTCGGCCAGCGGTTCAAGCTCGGCCAATTGGGCGTGGGCGGCGGCAAATATGTGCTGGTCGACTTACCGGTTCATCGCCTGGTGCCCGAGGCCATCTCAACGACCTATCGCACAACCGTTTCAATGGTCGATGGGCTGTGGCAAATCATCAGCGGTCGCCGTTCGATTAAGGATCTCGGCGGTCCACTGCGCATGGCGCAAATCGCCGGGCAGGTTGCCACGCTTGGGGTCTATGAGTTTATTCAGCTGATTGCATTTTTCTCGATTAATCTGGGATTCATCAACCTTCTCCCAATCCCGATGCTGGATGGAGGTCACCTTGTCCTCTATGGGATCGAGACCGTTCGACGGCGTCCGGCCAGCGAACAGATTGTCGAATGGGCGTTTCGCGGGGGGTTGGCATTCCTGCTCGCCCTGCTGCTGGTCGCAACCTTCAACGATCTCAGCTTTTTCGGGCTGTTCGATGGCGTTGGGCGCTTGATTGGATAAGGCAGGTCGGGCAGGGCTTGCGGAACATGACTGGCAAAGCGTGGCACGCGCTTGGCTTCAGCAGCAAGAGGGCGGAAACGCGTGAATTCAACACCCAAGTCAATCGGTATGCGTAAGTGTGCCATGCTCCTCGCCGGCACGATGCTCGGTGGCCTGTCCTCGCCCTCGTTCGCGCAGGAGACGCAGCCCGCTCCGACAGCGGCACAGCCCGCCCCCCAATCGACGCCCGTGGCCGCCGCGACTGGCACTATTAGATCCATCTCGGTGCGTGGTGCGGAGCGGCTCGAACCGGTCACCGTAATCTCTTATTCCAACCTTCAGCCGGGCCAGGAATATTCGGCCGAATCGCTCGATACTGCGCTCAAGGATCTCTACGCGACCGAGCTGTTCGCCGATGTCGTGATCACCGGTGCCGAGACCGGGCAATTGGTGCTTCAGGTCAAGGAGAATCCGGTCATCAACCGCATCATCCTTGAAGGCAACAAGCGCATCAAGGACGACAAGATCCAGCCCGAGATCCGGCTCGCCCCGCGCCAGATTTTCACCCGGTCCAAGGTTCGTTCCGACGTCGACCGGATTATCGAATTGTACAAGCGAGGCGGGCGCTTCGCTGCCACGGTGGAACCCAAGATCGTTCAGCTCGACCAGAACCGCGTCGATCTGGTTTTCGAAATAGTCGAAGGTCCGACCTCCAAGGTCCGCGCCATCAACATCATCGGCAACGAGCAGTTCGGCGACGGCCGCCTGCGCAAGGAAATGTTCACCAAGGAAGCAGGCGGGCTGCTTGGCGTGTTCAAGTCGAACGACAGCTATGATCCCGATCGCCTGGCCGCGGACCAGCAGAAATTGCGCGCTTTCTATCTGACTGAAGGATATGCCGATTTCCGGGTCGTGTCCGCCTTGGCCGAACTGACCCCGGACCGCCGCGATTTCGTGATCACTTATGTGGTCGAAGAAGGGCCGCGGTATAAGTTCGGTACGATTGAGACGGAAAGCAACGTCCGCGATCTCAATAAGGATCTGCTGGCGAGCTTCATCAACTTGAAGCCCGGCGATTGGTTCGATGCGAAGGCGGTCGAAGATGTCGTTGCCGGACTGAGCGAGATTGCCGGCACCCAAGGCTATGCCTTCGCCGATATCAGCCCCGCTTACGATCGCGACGTTGAAAAGCGCGTCATGAACATTCAGTTCCGGGTCAACGAAAGCCCGCGCGTTTATATCGAGCGGATCGACATTGCCGGCAATACGATCACCCGCGACAAGGTCATCCGTCGAGAATTCCGTGTCAACGAGGGCGATGCGTTCAACGCGGTAAAGATAAAGCGCAGCCAGGATAGGATCCAGAGCCTGGGATATTTCCAGGAAAACCTGGAGATCAAGCAGACCCAAGGCTCGACCCCGGATCGCGTGATCCTGAGCCTGGACGTCGAAGAGAAATCGACCGGCGAACTGCAATTGTCGGCCGGATATTCCAGCCTCGAGAAATTTATCGTCTCGGCCAATATCGCCCAGCGAAACTTCCTCGGCAAGGGCCAGGAAGTGAATGCCGGGGTCAATTGGTCGCGCTATTCGCGATCGGCCCAGATCGGTTTCGTCGAACCCAATCTGTTCGACAAGAACATCCTGCTCGGCGGCGACATCTACCGTCGTGACTTTAATAGTTTTAGCCGCAATCAGAATGGCAACCGAAACACCACCTATTCGCAGCTCAGCACGGGCACTCAGGCGCGTTTGGGGTTTCCGGTGACGGAATTCGTCAGCGTCGGTGTCCGCTACCAATTGGAGCAGAACAGGCTGTCGCTCAACGAGGGAACGTTCTTCACCGACCAGGACGGTGACGGCCCATTGGGACGGACATGCGATCCGCTGAAAGCGGGACGCTATCTATGCGATCAGTTGGGCACAAGGCTCAGCTCGGTGGTTGGATATTCCGCGATCTTCGACAATCGAAACGGCATTCGCGCCACACGCGGACAACGGATCGTATTCAGTCAGGATTTTGCCGGTCTGGGCGGCGACGTTAAATATGCCCGAACCCGTCTTGACGCGACCAAATATTTCTCGCTTCCTAGGGACTTTCTACTCTCCATAAAACTTGAGGGGGGGTACATACACCCTTTGCAATCCAGCCGCGGGCCGGGTCTCGACGCCATCCGGTTGAATGATCGATTCTTCGGTCCCCAACCGGGTCTGCGCGGGTTCGACATTCGCGGCGTCGGACCGCGGGTCCAGCGCATTGCCTATGTCGATGTAAATGGAACGCTAAACTCAGACGGAAGAACTGTTAGCGACGCTATCGGTGGTCGAGCTTATTATGCGGGCCGGATCGAGCTACAAATTCCCGTTGGCGCCAATATTCGAAGTCTGGGATTGCGACCGTCAGCCTTTATCGACATCGGATCGGTATTTGGGGTAAAGCGGCCTAATCTGGAGAATATCACCGCTCAATGTACAACGAACGCGGGCGTTACCACCAACATCCGACCGCCGCAGAGCAATGTCGTCGAATGTCCCGGCGCGTTCATTGTCGATGACCCCCTGACGACAGTGATCGAAGGACCAACCGCAGCCCTGACTCCAGGCTTCCAGGAATTCTTCCTCGGTAATTCGCCCAAGCCGCGCCTGTCGATTGGCGTCGGCGTCAACTGGAATTCACCATTCGGTCCGTTACGGGTTGACCTTGCCAAGGCCCTGCTCAAGCAAGAAGGCGATCGAACAAAATTGTTCTCATTCAATGTAGGAACCCAATTCTGATGCGCAACAATCTCCTTTTAATCGCCGCTGCCGGCACACTGGCTTCGATTATTGCAACGCCTGTTTCGGCCCAGCGTGCGACTGTCCTGATCGTCGACACGGACCGGATTCTGAACGAATGCACCGCCTGCAAGGCGGCGGGTGTCAATTTGCAGGGCCAAGTTTCGGCTGGCCGCACCCGCGCGCAGCAACTCGCGACGCAGTGGCAGACCGAGGAAACCGCGCTCCGTACGGCCGTGGCGGCACTCGCTGGCAAACAGCCCGACGCCGCGCTTCAGGCCCGGATCAAGCGGTATGAAACATCGCGTCAACAGGGTCAGACCGAGCTTTCGCAAAAGGAAAGCCAGCTCCAGTCGATCCAGGCGAATGTCCAGCAGCAGATCGGCAGCCGCATTGTGCTGATTTCCGAGCAGGTACGGGCGCGCCGTCAGGCTGACATCGTGGTCGGCAAAAGCGCCAGCTTGGCCAGCAATCCGGCAAATGACGTTACGGCCGAAGTGCTGGCCGCGCTCAACCAGCAGCTTCCCGCTGTCAGCGTCACGCCGCTGCCGCAGCAGCAGCAGCAGGCCGCTCCCTCGGGACGCTAAGACGATGACGGAGGAAAGCGCCGCCCTCGGCCCGCTCGACGTGCGACGGGTGATGGAGGCGCTTCCCCACCGTTATCCGATGTTGCTGGTCGACCGGGTCGAACGGCTGGAGAAAGACGTGTCGATCACCGCGATCAAGGCGGTGACGATCAACGAGCAATTCTTCCAGGGCCATTTTCCCGGTCGTCCGATCATGCCCGGCGTGCTGATCGTCGAGGCGCTGGCCCAGGCGGCGGGTGTGCTCGCGGTCGAGAGCCTCGGCCTCGCGGGATCGGGCAAACTGGTCTATTTCATGGCCGTCGAAGGGGCCAAGTTCCGCACCCCGGTCGAGCCCGGCTGCCTGCTCACGCTCGACGTCGAATTCGTCCAGAAGCGCTCTTCGGTGTGTAAGTTCTCCGGCAAGGCGACGGTCAATGGCAAACTGGCCGCCGAAGCCAATTTCACCGCCATGATCGCGGATCCGCCGGCGAACTGATCGCCCAGCCGCGGGCGCCTTTCGTTACGCGGAACGCTTCGCCGAATTCTCTGCTGTCGAGCACCATCTCCGGCGCGCCATCGGCCACAACCGTGCCGCCGCTCACCAGCACTACCCGATCGAAGCGCCGCGCAATGTCGAGGTCATGGACCGACACCAAGGCCGCGCTACGGTTTTGGGCAATCTCGGTTCGGATGATCTCGACCGTGCGCAGCGCCCAATAGGGATCGAGGTTGGACAAGGGCTCGTCGAGCAACAGCAACCGCGGCTGTCCCGCAATCGCCCGCCCAAGCATCGCCCGCGCCCGCTCGCCGGTCGATAACCGGTCGATTGGCCGGTCGGCGAGGGGGGCAAGTTTGAGCATGTCGATCAGCGCATCGATCCGCGAAGCATCCGGCGAGCCCAGCCCGAATGCGAGAAAATCCGCCACCGCTACTGGCCAGGTCGCCTCGCGCGACGCGGGCAGGAACGAGAGCAGGCGCCGCCGCTCGGCCTCGGCCGTCTCGTCGACCGCGCGACCGTCGATCGTGACCGACCCAAGCGCATCCTCGGTCCGTGCGAGCGCTCGCAGCAGACTGGTCTTGCCGCCGCCATTGGGGCCGATCACCGCGACCATCTGTCCCGCTTCGACAGCAAGTTCGGTGGGGGACAGCCGCCCCGCGATGCCGATCCCTTGCGCCTCGAGCAGCGCCGTCATGACGCCATCCGGCCGCGCATCGACATCAGCACCGCGATGAAGATCGGGGTGCCGATCAGGGTCGTCACCACGCCAACGGGAATGGCGCGATCAAGCGGGATCGTTCGCACCAACATATCGGCGCCAATCACCAGACCGCCACCGATGAGTCCCGCCGGCATTAGCGCCCGCCCCGGATGCCCACTGGTGAGCCGCCGCGCGATCACCGGCGCGATCAGCCCGACGAAGCCGATTGCCCCGCACACCGAGACGCAGGCGCCGACCGCGATCGCGCTTAACGCGACGATCTCGATCCCCAACCGCCGCGGCTTGTGTCCGAACGAAGCGAGCACGTCGTCGCCCAGCGCCATAAGGTCCAGCGCGCGGGCCCGGTGTAGGAGAAAGGCGCAGGCGAGGGCGGCTGGGATCAGCCCCGCCGCGGCCTGTCCCAGGCTGCGATCGGTAAAGCTGCCCATCAACCAGTCAAATGCGTCGTAGAACGCGAACGGGGAGGGGGCGAGCGCGAGCGCGAGGCTGGTCGTCGCCCCTGCCGCCAGCGATACGGCGAGTCCGGCCAGCAGCAACGCCACCTTGTCGGTCCGCCGCCCGGCCAGCGCGAGCAGCACGACCAGTGCTAGCCCCGCGCCCAGCGCGCCCGCAAGCGCCATCCCGAGCGGGCTGCTGATACCCAGCCAGTAACTCGCAAACACCGCGCCCATCGCCGCGCCGCTGCTGCTGCCGGTGATGTCGGGCGAGGCGAGTGGGTTGGCGAACAAGGCCTGCAGCGCCGCCCCGCAGATGCCGAGAGTCACGCCATAGCCGAGCGCGAGGAGGGTGCGCGGAAGGCGAAGCTCGACCAGCAGCGTCGTCGCCAGTCCCGGATCGATCGCCCGCGCCGCTTCGAGCGATCCATACGGGATCAGCAGATGCAGCGCCGCAATTCCGGCCAGCAGCAGCAAGGCGAGCGCAATCCTCATCGCACCGCGCGCCGCAGGCGCTCGATCTCGGCCACCATCAGCGGCCCGCCACAGGTCCAGGCACGGCCATCCGTGGCAATGGTGCGATGCTCCAGTCGCTTGACGATCGGATGGTCGAACCAGCGCATCCCCTGCGACATCTGCCCGCGGCGATAGTCCGACCGCACCAGCACCGCCGGTGGCGCGACGAGCAAGGTCTCCAGCGTCGCCCGCCCACCCGGAAGCGCGCGCT
Organism: Pseudomonadota bacterium; assembly: GCA_040385545.1. GTDB lineage: Bacteria > Pseudomonadota > Alphaproteobacteria > Sphingomonadales > Sphingomonadaceae > Sphingomicrobium. Next base: position 2,566 of record JAZKHF010000111.1, on the reverse strand, counting down.
GCTTCAGTCCCGCCAGCGCCAGCCATTCGACCGCTGGCGAGCCGAGCGACAGGCTATTGCCGCCACCCGACAGGTAAATCGCGTCGCGCAGACGTGGGCTTGCACTGCGTTGCAGCGCCGCTAGCCGCTTCAACCAAGGCTCAGCCCGCCGGACATCGCCCAACGCCACCGCGACCCGCCGCATGTTGGTCGCCACCTCGGCAATCGACGTTGCAAAGGGCAGGTCGAGCGTCCGCACGCCCATCTTCCGCGCCAGTTGACCGCTCGACCGCCCGCTTCCGCCCATCGTCAGCAGCAGGGTGGGGCGGGTGGCGATCACGCCCTCCACCGACCCGCGATTGGCCGGAAAGGCGCGAGCTGTTCTCCACAAGGGCGATTCTGCCGGGTCCTGTGCCAGGCGCGTGACGCTTGCGACCTCGTCAGGCCGCGCGAGCAGCAGCAGATACTCATCCGTGCACAGGTTGAGCGAGGCAACCTTGAGCGCGCTAGCGACCGAAAGTGAGGCGAAGCCCGGCATAGGCGCTCCTTCCTTCGGTGCGATAACCGACCACGTCCTGATAATCGTCGTCGAACGCATTGGCGACCCGCCCGAAGATTTCGACGTTGGGCGTCACCGCATAGGCCACCCGCGCTCCGCCAAGCCAATAAGATGACAGGCTAACCCGCTCAAATGTATCGAAATCCGTGTCCGCGCGCCGCCCGACATAAGCGATCGACGCGCCGTAGGTGAACTTGCCCAGCGCGCCGTCGAGCGTCACCGACCCGCTATGCTTCGGCCGCCGTACCTCGCGGACATTGCCCGCAAAGCTCGGCTCGTCGGCGTCGAGGAACGAGTAGGTCGCCGCCAGCCGCACTTTGTCGGCAAGCTGCCATCCGGCCTCCACTTCGACCCCCTGCCGCTTGCTCTTGCCTGTCGCATTGGCGGCGGAGCTCAGGAACGTATCCGGGTCGAACGTACCGACGATTTCATCGGTCAGCCGCTGGCGGAAATAGGTCAGTGACCCTGAGAAGCTCTTGCAAGCGTACCGGATACCACCCTCGAAACCGCGTGAACGTTCGGCCTTAAGCACCGGATTACCGACAAAACTTCCCGGGAAAAATCCGTACAAGTCGAAGAATGTCGGCTGCGCGATCCCCTCGCCATAGGATGCGCCAATAGCGACGGTGTCGGTCGCTTTGACCAGCACCGACCCCCGCACTGTGGTCGCATCCCGAAACAGATTGAACGCATCCCGCCGCACCGCAAGGTCAGTGATCACCAGGTCGGACCAGGATGCGCGCCACTCACCGGTTAGTGCCACATGCCGTCGATCACGCTGCTGATTGGAAAAGCCCCCGAACGCCACATCCGCCGTCGCAAACCGCTCATTTTCCAGCGATCCCGCGACGATCAGCGCATGATCCACGGATCCGGTCGAGAAGAGATTATCAACCTCGGCTTCGACCACCGATCGCCGACCCTCACTTTCGTTGATCTCCGCGCCGTCAAGCAGGTTGCGATTGCGCGATTTGAGCAAGGAGCCCGACAGTTTCACCTGCCATTTGTCATTCGCCTTGCCGTAAACCAGCCCAAGCCGCCCTGCGGCCAGCCGATTGCGCGTTCGATCGAGCGTATCGGCGCGAAGGAAAGTGAACGGGTCGGTCCCGTCATAATCGCTCCGCCCCGCGAGCCAGAAGCCCGACGCGGTCAGCGCGAACTTGTCGACTGGCGACCATTGCACCAGTCCGCGAGCCACATTGCTGGTAAAGCCGTCGCGTTCGCCGTCCCCATCGAAACTGTCGATCCCGTCGGCCGACTGATGGCCGACCGCCACCGCCACACCGAACTGTTCGCCGCCATAGCTCGCCGACCCCGAAGCGCGGCGAAAGCCGAACGAACCACCTTCGACCGCCGCACTGGCACCGGTCGCGGTCGAGCCGCCACCCTGCACCGCGATCACCCCGCCGATCGCCTCCGACCCCCACAAGGCCGATTGAGGACCGCGCACCATCTCGATCCGCGAGGCGATGTCCGCATTGAGCAGTTCGAACCGCGGTTCGTTGCCCGCTGCGGGATCGTTGGCACGGATGCCGTCGATGAACAGCAGGCTGTGATTGGCTTCGGCGCCGCGGATTCGCAGCTGGGTGAACGAGCCCGCCGGACCGCTGGTCGACACCGAGGTCGAGGGAAGCAGCCGCAAATAGGCAGTGATCGCCGGCTCACCTCGCCGCTCGAGCGTCTCCTCGTCGACAATGATGATGCTGGCCGCGGTATCCTCAACGGCCTGTGGGACGCGCGATGCCGTCACGACGATCGCGGCTTCATTCTCTATTGGTGGTACGTAGTCCATTCGTGATTCCCCTCTCATGACAGTCGTCACGGAGGAATCCGGCCGCATGGCCGCCCCACGCCCCACCACTGACCCCGGCAGCAGGAACGGACGACGGTTCGAGACAAGTATCTGACTTGCCACCCCGAAAGATGGCTCACAGTTGCGGGCACAGTGCCGGATTTCCGCCGGCTTCCTTGGCCCCCGAACCCGCGTACGGGCTAGGGCGCGCTCCCGAACCTTGTCAAGGCGGGGAT
>JAZKHF010000110.1:0-3612 GCA_040385545.1 Pseudomonadota bacterium | reverse complement strand
GCGCATCTGGCCGGCATCATCGACGGCGCCGGGCCACTCAACGGCGTTCTGGTCGCCGACCTTGAGACCGAAGTGTGGAACCGGGTGTTCGCTGTCAACGCGTATGGCACTTTTCTGTGTGTGCGCGAGATGGTGCGCCGCAGCCGCGCGTCACCAGTCGAGAATGGTCGGATCATTACCTTTTCGTCACTCGCGGGACAAATGGGCGGATACCTCGCAGGGGCCGCCTATGCCGCATCCAAAGCGGCGATCATCGGCTTCACCAAGAACGTCGCGCGAGAGATCGCGCCACTCGGGATGACCGCCAATACCATTGCTCCAGGTGCGATCGATTCAAGCATGAACCGCCAGGCGGCAGGGGCGTCGAGCGGTAGGGCTGACAACACTGCGGGGATCGGTTCGATCCCGATGAACCGCAAGGGCAACCCCGAGGAAGTCGCAAATCTGGTCGCGTTTCTTGCGTCTCCTGCTGCATCTTATATTACTGGCCAGACACTGGCGATCAACGGCGGCAGCTACATGTGATGGAAAATGTTGGAGACGTTTCGCCAATCGAAGAAATTATTGCACAGGCGCGCAATGGCCGAATGTATATACTCGTAGACGATGAGGACCGCGAGAACGAAGGCGACCTTATCATCCCGGCGCAGATGGCGACGCCCGACGCCATAAACTTCATGGCAACTTACGGTCGAGGGCTGATCTGCTTGGCGATGACGCAGGATCGGGTCGACCAGTTGGGCCTCCCTTTAATGAATGCGTCCGATGATTCCCAGTTCGAAACCGCGTTTACTGTATCGATTGAAGCGAAGGTCGGAGTAACCACTGGTATTTCAGCCGGTGACCGCGCTCACACGGTCGCCACTGCGATTGATGCGTCGAACGGCCCGGAAGCACTCAATATCCCCGGCCATATCTTTCCTCTGGCCGCAAGGCGCGGCGGTGTGCTGGTTCGCGCGGGCCATACTGAGGCCGCGGTCGATATCTCGCGCCTCGCAGGGCTCAACGCCTCTGGCGTCATCTGCGAAATCATGAATGAAGACGGTTCGATGGCGCGGCTGCCCGACCTACAAGTCTTTGCGAAGCGCCACGATCTGAAGATCGGCACCATCCGTGATCTGATCTCCTTCCGGCGTCAGCACGATCACAACGTGGAGAAAATTGCCGAGAGCAGCTTCACGAGTTGTTGGGGCGGCGATTGGAAGGCGCTCAGCTACTTCAATCGCGCAAGCGGCGACGAAAATCTGGTGCTGTTCAAAGGCCCGCTCCGTAGCGACGTGCCGACATTGGTCCGCATGCACGGCTTTGATACGTTCTCTGATGCTCTTGGCCATGACGATGGTCGCCGGGGTCTGCTGGAACGAGCAATGATCAGGATCGGCGAAGAAGGCACTGGTGTTATCGTCCTGCTGGCGAGGAGAACGCCTGGCAAACCGTCATTGGCTTTGCCGCGGACCACAACGATCGTCGAAGACACGATGCCGGAATTGCGCGACTATGGAGTGGGAGCTCAGATTCTTACTGAGCTTGGAGTGCGCGATATGATTTTGCTGGTGCATTCTCACAAAGCGCTGGTTGCGGTCCAAGGCTACGGTCTCAATGTTGTCGGTGAGGAATGGATCGGGGGGGCTTGATGTACCCGATCCGACCACGACCAGGGCTCCAGGTCCCTTATGGAATGGAAGGTTTGGCAGTATGTTCGTAGCAGTGGGACCAGGGTCACCTCCCCAGTTGCAGGACCCGACTAATTTCCGCGAGCTTAAAGTACTATGGGACGTTGAAACGCCCTTATCGAATAGGGGGATAGAGCCTGCAGGTCATGTGGCCGGCGAGTATGTGTGGCTCGATCCGACATGGCTGCGTGAGCAAGGCCGGGATTACGGGCGCGAATGGGAGGAGTCATTTATCGCAATGGTAGATTACGCCCGGGAAAACGGCTGGACAGACGCGGAGGGGCTTCTGCGCGCGCACGTTCAGCGAGGGCCCTCTGAGCCACAAGCGTAAGCACTTCGAATCGCAGCCCGATGGCATATGCGCGGGTATCCATAAGTACTTTCCTATTGATCGTTTTTTGCGGGAGTTGAGGAAGCCACCTGCTTGCACGATGACTTGTTTAGGACAGAGGATGACAGGGGTGGCAGACGTCGAGACAGTAATCGATCCGAAGAAGTTTCGCGAGGTCCTCGGACAGTATCCGACCGGGGTTAGCGTGATTGCTGCGATGCTCCCCACTGGCCCAATCGGGATGGTTGTAGGCTCATTTACCTCTGTCTCACTGGATCCGCCGCTAGTCGCGTTTTTCCCCGACCGCCAATCTGGAACTTGGGCGGCGCTTAGCCAAGCGCCGCAGTTTTGCGTCAGCATTCTTTCTGCAGAACAGGAACCTGAGTGCCGCAAGCTGGCCTCAAGAGACCCGGGCAAATTCTCGGGACTGGACCGCCAGGTCTCGCCAAATGGATCGCCCATTGTGGAGGGTGCAGTCGCATGGATCGACTGCGACCGCCATTCGGTAACCGAGGCGGGTGATCACTTCATCGTTCTCGGTCGGGTCAGTAAGCTGGAAATCGGTGACGGGGGGTTGCCGCTGCTTTTCTTCCAGGGCGGCTATGGGCGTTTCGCCCCCGCTTCGCTCGTCACCTCGGACACAGAGGGCCTGCTGACCGAACAATTGCGGATCGTCGATCTCGCACGCTCCGAGATCGAGAGCCTCGCCGCTCATGTCGGCGGTCAGTGCGTCGCAACCACTCGAGTAGGCAACCAACTCATTGTCGCTGCCAGCGCTGGACAGTCGCATGACGGCACCCAAGGTGTGCCCGTGGGGCAGCGCCTTCCCTTCGCCCCGCCATTCGGCGCGATCTTCGCGGCTTGGGACCGCGACGACCATATCGCGCGCTGGATTGGCAGCCAGGTTGATGGTGCGCGAAGTGAGGTTTATCGCGCTGCATTGGCAACCGTCCGCGCACGCGGTTTCGCAGTTGCATTGCCCCAAGACGCGGTGCTCCAGACCTCTGCCGCTCGACAGGAAGATTGGCTGGGGATGTCAGCGGCGCACCCGCCTGCTCTCGAGAAAATCCTCCGCAGTCTCGAATTCGATCCTTCAGGCATCTCTGCGGAGATCGACGAGACCATAAGAATGGCCTCGGCACCGATCTTCGATGGCAGTGGCCGAGTCGTTCTTGCCCTCACCATTCAAGGTTTTCCCATATCCCCCGACGGCGCAAGGATGCGTGACTACGTCGCGAACCTTCTTGCAGGGGCGGAGCGCCTTACCCAACGCCTCAACGGCCGCCGGCCATAGTCCCACTCGCGGTCAGCCAGCAGTTGGCGTAACGCGGGCTCGATGGTGGCCGATTTTGCTAGAGAAACTCCGGTGACATTGGCGTGCACTCTATGACGCCTGTTTCGCGAATGGGTTTTATGTAAAGCGAGCGCGCAGATTGTCAGCCGTCGCCGGCGGCCGCGAGAAGGTCCATCAAGGTGCGCGCCGCGTCGCGGTCACTCGCCTCCTTGAAGGCGGCATCCAGGTCCGGCGCAGCGCCCAGCATATGCAGCAGCGCCCAAAGCGCGAAGCGATGGCCGCGATCGGTCACGAGCCAGAAGTCGACCTGGATA
>JAZKHF010000109.1:0-10060 GCA_040385545.1 Pseudomonadota bacterium | reverse complement strand
AGGCGAGGCTGAACGCGGTGATGCTTTTCTTGTCGAGACCGTCCTGCGCCAGCCGGGTGGTCAGGGTCGCGCCGATCATTGCATAAGGAAAGCCGGACGACACGCCGAGGAAGAAGGCGGCAAGCGGCGCGGTCTCGGTATAGGGACGAACGCCTTCGGGCAGCATCCTACGCCAGCCGAGGTCCTCGTTCGCCGCGTCCGAACCCACCATATGCCTTGCTCCCGTCGAAAAGATGCGCATGCTAGCAGCGAATGGGCCACTGACCAGTGGCTTGAGTTTCTTAAAAAGTGAGAGCAATCTAGGTTAATGGATGTAGCCCGTTTCCCTCGCCCGACACCCGGACAGCTCGCCCTCGCCGACGCACTTGTCCGCGGCGAAGCATCGCTTGGCACCGCCATCCAGACCTTGCCCGCATCGGTCTATATCGATCCCGACCGGTTCGAGTCCGAGAAGAAGGCACTGTTCCAGAAACTGCCACTGCTGCTCGCACCCTCCGCGCTGCTGCCGCGCAATAATCTGGCGGTGGCGCATGACGGATATGGCGTGCCCCTGATCCTCAGCCGCGACGCGCAGGCGGAGGCCCATGTCATGGCCAATGTCTGCCGCCATCGCGGGACCCGTTTGCTCGACGGCGACAGTGAAGACCCCCTGCCCGCGGCTCGGATCGTCTGTCCTTATCATGCCTGGACCTATCGCTCGAACGGCAGCCTCCTTGGCCTGCCCCGCGCCGACTGCTTTCCCGGCATGGACAAGGACGATCATGCGCTGATGCGCTTCCGCGATTTCGAATGCGGCGGGCTGATCTGGTATTCGCACGATCAGCGCGAGGATTTCGCCGAGATCGAGATGCTGTGCCAGGACTTCGACGCCTTCGGGGTCGGGTCCCACCATCTCTACAAACGCAAGACGCATGCCGTCGCCGCAAACTGGAAATTGGTGATCGATGCCTTCCTCGAATCCTACCATGTCCAGCGGCTGCACTCGACGACCATCGCCAACTTCTTCGCCGACGGAATCACCGCCGCCGACCGCATCGGCCACCACCAGCGCGCCGCCGTCGGCCGTGCCGATTATCTGGCCGATGTCGATCCCGACGACTGGGCCGCGCTTCGCAGAGCGGTCACCTACACGTATCAGATATTCCCCAATTCGGTGGTGATCGTCAGTCCGGATTACATCAACATCATGACGGCCATGCCGCAGACCGTGGGCACCTGCCTGGTCGAGGATTTCATGCTCATCCCCGAGGCGCCACAGACCAACGAAGCCGAAGCACATTGGAAGCGCAGCTGGGATTTGCTCGACGGCGTGACCTTCGCCGGCGAGGACTTCAAGGCGGCGGAGCTGTGCCACCGCGGACTGGAAAGCGGTCTGCTGAAAGAGGTCCAGCTCGGCACCCTGGAAAACGGAATCGCCGACTTCCACGCCAAGGTGGAAGGGATGCTCTAGGCTTCCGCTTCGCCCTTGGTGATCGGATATAGTTCCAGTCCCTTGGGCGGCTTGTTCGGCTTGCCGCCGAGATGCAGGTCGACCGCTTCCATCGCCTTGCGCATTGCTCGATCATTGTAGGGCTTGAGCAGGCAACCGATCGCCAGCTCGTGCGCATTGTCGGGCGGGTAGCCGGTGATGAATAGCAGGGGGATGCCGCGTTTCTTGGCTTCGTTGGCGAGATCGATGCCGGTGCGGTCGCCGCGCAGGCGGACGTCGCTGAGGATCAAATCCACCTGTTCGCGGTCCAATGCCGCCAGCGCTTCCTCGAAATCATCGTGGGTCGCGACCACTTCCAGACCGCAGTCGCGCAGGATCACTTCATTGTCGAACGCCGTCAGTGGTTCGTCCTCGATGATGAGGACTCGCTTGACGATTCGCTTGCGCTTCCCGAACAGCATGGCAACTCCAGTAGGCCAAGCCTCCATCTAGGACAGACCAATTGACCTCGCAACGAACGAAGCGCCCGCCTGTGCCGCGTCCCCGCGGTAAGGGGCCAGACGGCCCCGCCCGGGGGACGTATGCCTCGCGCAAGAAGCCCGCTTCCCCCTCCGCAAAAGGCCCGCCTGCGCCACGCGAAGAGGGTCAGCAACGCATCGCCAAATTGCTCGCCCGCGCCGGAATCGCGTCGCGACGCGAGATCGAACGGATGATCGAGGACGGGCGAATCGCCCTCGATGGGGTCAAGCTGACGACGCCCGCGACGCTGCTCGACACGCTCAATGGCGTGACGGTCGACGGAAAAGCGGTCGCTCCCGCCGCATCGACGTCGCTTTACTTGTTCTACAAGCCGGCCGGGTGCCTGACCGCCGAGCATGATCCCAAGGGTCGGCCGACGATTTACGACAAATTGCCGCCGGGCCTGCCAAGGCTGATCCCGGTCGGACGGCTGGATTATGCCACCGAAGGCCTGATGCTGCTGACCAACGACGGCGAGCTCAAGCGCAAACTGGAACTGCCCAGGACCGGCGTCATCCGCACCTATCGCGCCCGCGCTTTCGGCACGATCGACCAAGCGGCGCTCGACAATCTTGCCGACGGGATCACCATCGATGGTTTCCGCTACGGATCGATCATCGCCAATCTGGAGCGTGGGTCGGGCCGCAACCGGTGGATCGAGATGAGCTTGACCGAGGGCAAGAATCGCGAAATCCGCAATGTGCTTGAGCACCTCGGGCTGCAGGTATCGCGCCTGATCCGCACCGCCTACGGCCCATTCAACATCGAGGGCATGCAGGCCGGTAACGTCGGCGAAGTGCCTCGCGAATTGCTGTTCCGCTTCCGGCAGGAGCTTAAGTGAGGATCATTGCCGGTCAGTGGCGCGGCCGGAAATTGGTGGCTCCCAAGGGGCAGCAGACGCGCCCGACCGCGGACCGGACGCGCGAAACCCTGTTCTCTATGCTCACCAGTCGGATCGGGAGTTTCGACGAATTGCGGGTTGCGGACCTGTATGCCGGAAGTGGCGCGCTCGGGCTCGAGGCACTGTCACGCGGCGCGGGCCATTGCACCTTCGTCGAGAATGATCGGGCCGCGGTCGAGGCGATCCGCGCCAATGTTGCGACGCTCGGCGCGAATGGGATCGAAGTTATGGCAATGTCCGCCGCGCGGCTGCCGAATGCCGCACCGTTCCACCTGATCCTTGCCGATCCGCCTTACGCGGAGGGTTCCGGGAAAGCTGCGGTTGCTGCTGTGATGACGGCCAACTGGCTCGCACCGGGCGGGTGGATGGCGGTCGAAACCGAGCGCGGCGCGACGGTCGATCCGGGATCGCTTACGGTCGAAGCCGAGCGCGACACCGGTCGCGCCCGACTGACCTTGTTGCGGCTCGCTTAAGCTTTCTTCGGGTTGGCGTTCTTGGCTTTCGATGCCGCGGCGCTTTCCTTTACCGCCTGAAACTCGGTCATCAGCCGAGCACCGATCGCTGCCGCGGCCGCCTTGCCGGCATCCTTGACGGCCTTGCTCGAGGTCTTGCCCGACCTGCTCGACATGCCAGCCGCGATCGCGGTCACGGCAGCCGTGGCGCCGATCGCGATCAGGTCCGCGACGATCGGATGCTCCGCCAGCTTGGCGACGGCGTCGAAGCTCGACTGGGCCCGACCCGACTTTGCGCCCGTTTTCGCCTTTTTAGTCTTGGCCTTGGTATTCGGTTTCTTTTTGGCTTTGCTCTCGCTCGTCTTGGTCTTGGCCATGAATTCCTCCAGTTATTGCGCCTCTATGCGCCGCATTTCGGTATCGGGGAAGGGAACGGCAAGGGCGCAGGCCTGTTCCCGTGGATGCGAAAGCCAATGAACCGCCGATTGGGCGGTCAGCATCACCGGCATCGCTTTCGGATGTACCACGCCGACCGTCTGGTTCGCGTCGCAGGTCAGAAACGCCATGAAGGGCCCGCCCTCTCCCGGTCGCCAGATCCCCGCGAAAGCAAATAACGGATCATGCCGCTCGTGCAGTCCGAACCACACTTTCGACTTTCGCTTCGTCAATGGATCGGGCTCAGCCGTCCATTCGCAAAAGCTGGTCACCGGGACGATGCAGCGCCGCTCGGGATTGTCGAGCGCGCTTCGCCAAAACGGACTGTCGAGGTTGCGAACGTTGGTCACCGGCCGCCCTCTTGCCGCCGCGGGACCGGGGAAACCCCATGTCATCGTCTCCAGCTTGAGCGCACCCTCCGTCGACCGCCGAAGTATTGGTGCCGCGCGCCCGGGGTAAATCTCGTCATAGGTCGGCAGATTGGCACGGTCGCCATCGAACGGTCCGAACATGCGACGCATTTCGTCGACAGTCGCGGTCATGGTGTAAAGATTGCACATCCGTTTACTCCCGCCGCCCAGCGGTCGGCTCGCCTCATCGTTAACACGGGGAACGAAAGTTAACCCAGTGTCGCTTTGCAGGTAACGTTCATGCAGGTTCCTACAAACCGGACGAGCGAAACCATAAACAAATCAGGGAATTTCCTTTGCGTACACTTCTCCTGGCATTGACTGCCGCGACCCTCACCGTCCCTATCATGGCACCGGCCCCGGCACAGGCTCGTGACGGCTACAACGGCAAGACCTGGCGTGATTCGCAGGGCCGCCTGCGCTGCAAGCGATCCAATGGCACCACCGGCCTCATCGTCGGCGGCGCTGCCGGTGCGCTGGCAGGTCGTGCAATCGACACCCGTGGCGAGCGTGCCACCGGAACGATCCTCGGTGCCGCCGCCGGCGCGCTTATCGGTCGTGAAGTCGAACGCAGCCGCAGCACGCGCCGCTGCCGCTAACGAGCCCCCCGGCCGGCACCCGGAATACCCCCTCCGGGTGCCGGCCACCTTCTCTCAACTCGACTAGTGTGTTGACGTGATAACACACCTTCGCTAAGGCTCGTGCCTCAGGGAGGATGTTTTCATGTATAGTCAGAACGATCTGGACGAGGCGGTTGCGGCCGGTGCGATCAGCGTCGAATCCGCGACCGCGCTTCGATCCTTCGCCGAGCGCCAGCGCGCCTTGCCGCTAGTCGATGAAGAGCATTTCCGCCTGATCACGGGCTTCAACGACATCTTCGTTTCGATCGCTGCCGCGATCCTGTTGTTCGCGGTGGGCTGGATCGGCCAGTCGATCGGCGACACGATTGGCTTGGTGGCCGATGGCAACGGTCCGAGCCCGCTGGCACCGCTGGCAGTCGCCGCGGTCGCTTGGAGCCTGGCTTTATTCTTCACGGCAAAGCGGCGCATGGCCTTGCCCTCGATCCTGCTCCTGCTGGCCTTCGTCGGCGGCGTGACGGTCGCCACCGGCTTTGCGATTGCTTCCGCCATCGGCGACCCGCCGGCAGACGCGGAAGGCGCCTACATCGGAGCCACGGTGTTCCTGTCCGGGATCGTCGGTGCCGCCGCCGCCTGGGCGCACTGGCGCCGGTTCAAGGTGCCGATTACCGTGGCCGCCGGGGCAGCCGCTGCGGCGATGACCATCGTCGGCGTCATCATCGGCATCGTCGGCGAGGCCGATCGGGCTCGCGACGTATTGCTGATCACGGTCCTATTGCTCGGAATCGGCATGTTCCTGTTCGCGATGCGGTGGGATTCGTCGGACCCGGCGCGGGTCACGCGGCGCAGCGATGTTGCTTTCTGGCTTCACCTGCTGGCGGCACCGATGATTGTGCACCCGGTCTTCACCCTGCTCGGCCTCAACGATGGCAATGCGACCATTCTGGAAGGGCTGGTCGTGATCGGCCTATACATCGCGCTGGGCGTCACGGCACTGGCGATCGATCGTCGCGCATTGCTGGTTTCGGCCCTTGCCTATGTGTTGTTCGCGCTGCAGGCGCTGTTCCGCCAGTTCGGCGCGGTCGAGCTCAACGTTGCGCTGACCGCTTTGGTGATCGGATCCTCACTGCTGTTGCTGTCGGCCTTCTGGCATCAGGCGCGGCGGATCGTGGTCCAGCCGCTTCCCGACGGCTTGAGGGCGAGGTTGCCCAATCTCGATCGGCCGTTGCTTGATAAACAGGTCAGTCCCGCACCAGCCGCATGAGCCGACGCTCGAGCGGGGCAAGCACGCCCGCCAGGTCGTGACCCCGCTTGAGCACCACGCCATGCTCCGACACAAGTGAAAACGCCCCTTGCTTCAGCCGGAGCTCGGGGCGTTTTTCGATTTGTATTTCGGGGCGTTCGGTAGCGCGGCGAAACGCGGCAAAGCAGGCCAGGCCGGGGTCGAACCGCATCGCGTAATCGCGCCAATGACCGGCCGCCACCATCCGCCCGTACAGATCGAGGATGCGCGTCAATTCAACGCGGTCGAATGCAGTGACGAGCGGCTGTCCCCGACGATCCGGGAACGGCATGACCACATTCACGCGCTTTTTTTCCGCGCTACGGGCGCCGCGCCGGCCTTCAGTTCTTCAATCTCTCGTCGCAAGGCCGCCATTTCCAGTTCAAGCGCAGCGACACCGGCATTGGCCGGATCGCAATCCTCGCCGCACGGGGTCCCGTAAGGAATGAAGCCGGGACTGTAATGCACCGATTCCACGTCGACCGGCTTGGCCGGGATCCCGACCATCGTCGCGCCCGGTTCGACATCGCGGGTGACGACGGCGTTTGCACCAACCTTGGCCCCGGCACCAATAGTGATAGGGCCCAAAATCTGCGCGCCCGAGCCAATGACGACGCCGTCGCAAAGGGTCGGATGACGCTTGCCCCCAACTCCGGCCGACGGATTGGTGCCGCCTAGCGTGACATTCTGGTAGATCGTGACATCGTCGCCGATGTCCGCGGTCTCGCCGATCACCGTGAAACCATGATCGATGAAGAAATTTCGCCCGATCGTCGCGCCGGGGTGAATGTCGATCGCGGTCAACAGACGGGCCAAGTGATTGACGAAGCGGGCGAGGAAATAGAGCCGGCCACCGTATAGCCAATGAGCAAGGCGATGGAACGCCAGCGCCCACGCCCCTGGGTACAGCAGCACTTCCCAGCGCGATCGCGCCGCGGGATCGCGCGTTTTTACCGAGTCGAGATAATCCGTAAGCGCCATCCCGGTCGGGTCTTCCTCAAATTGCCAACCGGCAATCTAGGCATGCTCAGGTGGAAATGCCAGCCGAAGTGATCGCGGGGCATCTTGCCGTCGTCCTCCATCTGCACCACAGCGGGAATAGCCAACAGGGGTGGAGAGCGACATCTTCGGGGAAATCCTGACCGATCCGTCCGCCTTGCTGCCGTTCGTCCTGATCGGGTTTGCGGCGCAGATGATCGATGGGGCGTTGGGCATGGCGTTCGGTCAGATCTCCAGTACCTTGCTCGTCATCATGGGCGTTCCCCCCGCGGCCGCCTCGGCCGGTGTCCATACCGCCGAAACCTTTACCACCGGCGTGTCGGGAATCAGTCATGTTGCCCATCGCAACGTCGACTGGCGATTGTTCCTTCGCATAGTCATCCCCGGAGTCATTGGCGGCGTCGCCGGGGCTTATGTCCTGACCCAAGTTAGCGCCGAAGTCGCCAAGCCCCTGGTGCTGGCTTATCTGATGGCGCTTGGCGCCTGGCTGCTGCACCGCGGGATCACCCACACGCACACCGAAAAGCGTCCCAAGGTCGTCGCGCCACTTGGTCTCGCCGGCGGCTTTCTCGATGCCGCGGGCGGCGGCGGATGGGGTGCCATCGTGACCTCCAACCTTCTGGTTCAAGGTAGCAATCCGCGTAAGACGATCGGAACGGTCAATACCGCGGAATTCTTCGTCACCGTCACCATTTCGGCGACCTTCATTCTAGCCATGGGGTGGGAAGCGTTCACGGTGGCAACGGTAGGCCTGCTGATCGGCGGCGTCTGCGCGGCACCGTTCGGCGCGATCATCGCCAAACGGGTTCAGCCCGACCTATTGCTCACGTTCGTCGGGCTGATCCTGACCGCAACCAGCGGCTATGGTCTGTACCGGGCGATGGGTTGACGCTGGCAAATAACCACTCAATCGATTAGGCGCGCTCGATTGATCGGATTTGCCAATGACCGTCCACCACCCGACCCCCAAGCAGTTGCAATATCTCGTCGCGCTTCGGGCGCATGGGCATTTCGGCAAGGCGGCGGAGAGTTGCTTCGTCACCCAGTCGACGCTGTCAGCAGGGCTGCGCGAGTTGGAGACTTTGCTCGGTACCACGTTGGTTGAACGAACCCGGCGGGTTGTGCGGTTCACCCCGCTCGGTCTGCGCATTGCCGACAAGGCGGTGCGGGTGCTTCGCGAGAGCGAGGAACTGGCCGACATGGCCCGCGCCGAGGGCCAGCCGCTGACCGGCGAGCTTCGCATGGGGGTAATACCGACCATCGCGCCATTCCTGCTGCCCACGATGCTGCCGGTCTTGCGCACCCGCTTTCCGCGCCTGCGCCTGTTCCTGCGCGAGGATACTAGCCAGGCCGCCTGTGACGCGCTTCATCGCGGCCAGCTCGACTGCATCCTGCTGGCGATGCCTTATTCCTGCGGCGAGGTTGATTCGATGGATCTGTTCAACGATGCCCTCTTGGTAGCTTTCCCACATGGCGAGGCACCGGGCGGCGCGGCGGTCGATGCCGGCGCGATCGACGAGTCGCGTCTGCTGCTGCTCGAGGACGGGCATTGCCTCAAGGACCATGCGCTCGCCGCCTGCAACCGACCCGAGCTTCGCGCCGGGGCGACGATGATGGGCACATCGCTCCACACGCTGGTGCAGATGGTCGACAACGGACTTGGCCTGACCTTCATCCCGCAAATGGCGGTTACGGCCGGGCTGCTCGATGGAACGCGCATTACCGCGCTGCCGCTGACCGCCGATCAAGGCAGCCGCCGCATCGCGCTCGCGTGGCGCAAGTCGAGCCCGCGCGAAGAGGAATTTCACCTCCTCGGATCAACGCTGAAAGCGATTATCGCAGGGTAAGAAACCCACCAAGCACCGTTTGTCCTGAGCCTGTCGAAGGACCGTCCTCACTTCCCATTAGAAAGCAGGACAGTGCTTCGACAAGCTCAGCACAAACGGCTGATGGATGCAGAGCTAGGCCAGATCGACCCGGTCGGCGTTCATCACTTTCACCCACGCCTTGACGAAGTCCTTCACGAACTTCTCCTCATGCCCATTCTCCGCATAGACTTCGGCGGTGGCACGAAGCTGGCTGTTGGAACCGAAGATGAGGTCGGTGCGGGTCGCGCGCCACTTTTCGGTCCGTCCGCCGCGGATATAACCGATGAATTCTTCGTCGCTCGCCGTGTCGACCAGATCCCAGAAGGTGTCATTGTCGAGCAAATTGACGAAGAAGTCGTTGGTCAGCTGACCCTTGCGGTTGGTGAACACGCCCTCGGTTATGTCGCCATGGTTGGCACCGAGCACGCGAAGCCCGCCGACCAGCACGGTCAGTTCGGGTGCAGACAGGCCGAGCAATGACGCACGGTCGAGCAGCAATTCCTCGGTTTTCACCGACTGGCGCGTCTTGAGGTAGTTGCGGAAGCCATCGGCTTGCGGCTCCATCCAGTGGAAGCTCTCGACGTCGGTCCAATCCTGGGTCGCGTCGCCGCGGCCACCGGCAAATGGTACGGTGACGTTGTAGCCCGCATCCTTTGCAGCCTTCTCAACCGCCGCTGATCCGGCCAACACGATCGCGTCGGCCAGCGACATCGACCCGCGCAACTCGTCGAGCTTGGCGAGCACCTTGGCCAGTTCGGCCGGCTCGTTGACGTCCCAATCCTTCTGCGGCGCAAGCGCGATGCGCGCGCCATTGGCACCGCCGCGCTTGTCCGACTTGCGATAGGTCGAGGCCGAAGCCCAGGCCGTCTTGACCAATTGCGACACGGTCAGACCGCTAGACAACACCTTGTCCTTGAATGCGGCGACATCGGCATCGGACGGCGCAGTCCCGGCCGGAACAGGGTCCTGCCAGATCAAAGTCTCTTCCGGCACTTCCGGGCCGAGGTAGAGGGACTTCGGCCCCATGTCGCGGTGGCACAATTTGAACCAGGCGCGGGCGAAGGCATCGTCCAGCGCCGACTGGTCGTCGCGGAACTTCTCGGAGATGGCGCGGAATTCCGGGTCCATCTTCAGCGCCATGTCGGCGGTGGTCATCATCGTCGGCACGCGCTTGTTGGGGTCGCGGG
>JAZKHF010000108.1:0-1713 GCA_040385545.1 Pseudomonadota bacterium | reverse complement strand
TCGAGGCGGATGTTGGTGCCGACCGCGTCCATCACGTCGATCGCCAGCGTCTTCTTCAGCTCCCACGGGCGCGCTTCGAACGAATAGGGCTTCGACGTCAGCGCGCCGACCGGACACAGATCGACGACGTTGCCCGACAGTTCGGACTGGACCGCATGCTCGAGGTACGACGTGATCTGCATATTCTCGCCGCGGTACAGAGCACCGATATCCTCGACGCCCGCGACTTCCTCGGCAAAGCGGATGCAGCGCGTACACTGGATGCACCGCGTCATCACCGTCTTGACGATCGGCCCCATGTACTTCTCGGTCACCGCGCGCTTGTTTTCGGTGTAGCGCGAATGGCCGCGGCCATAGGCGACCGACTGATCCTGCAGGTCGCACTCGCCGCCCTGATCGCAGATCGGGCAGTCGAGCGGATGATTGATCAGCAGGAACTCCATCACGCCCTCGCGCGCGGCCTTCACCATCGCGCTGTCGGTGCGGACTTCCTGGTTGTCGGCGGCCGGCAACGCGCACGACGCCTGCGGCTTCGGCGGACCGGGCTTCACCTCGACTAGGCACATCCGGCAATTGCCGGCGATGCTCAGCCGCTCGTGATAGCAGAACCGCGGGATTTCCTTGCCGGCAGCCTCGCACGCCTGGAGCACGGTGGCACCCTGCGGTACTTCGACCTCGATACCGTCGACTTTGAGTTTGGGCATAACCTATCGACCCTTGGT
Organism: Pseudomonadota bacterium; assembly: GCA_040385545.1. Lineage (GTDB taxonomy): Bacteria > Pseudomonadota > Alphaproteobacteria > Sphingomonadales > Sphingomonadaceae > Sphingomicrobium. The sequence goes on along the minus strand of JAZKHF010000108.1, from coordinate 991 downwards.
CGTGACGGCATCGGCGGTGACGGCGCCTGCCGCTCGCCCGGATGCCAGATGATACATTGCCTCGGCCACCAGACCGCGCGCCGTGCTGCGCGTCAGCCGCAGCGACTTTTCATCGGACAGGCAGTTGCCCATCGCCTTGGCTACGGCGGGCAACGCCGCGTCTTCAGCATCCGACCAGGGGCGTGCCATCAGCAGGCGGTGGGTGGCCGCCGCGTCGGTTCGTGCGACACAATTGCCGAAGCTCAATTGCGCGAGATACTGCGGCGGCAGGGCGTCAACGGACCCGACAAAGAGATGATCGACCGCGAGAGCAGGCTCTTGCTTAAAACTGATCGGGACGCTGCTGCCGAAGCGCCGACGATACATCGCGGCAAACAACGCTGGGCGCAACGACATCAGATTGAACCGCATCGTGACGCGCCCGCGTAGCGCTGGCCCGTCCCGCTCGCGACGACACAGTTGCTGTAGCTTGCGAACTCGCGGTCGTTTTCCTCGCGCGAATATTGATAGCTATCGACAGCCTCACCCGGCGCGCGGGGGATCCGCGATCCGGCGGGCGGCGTCTGGCCCGTCTGCGCCGCCGCCGGCACCACCGTCGCCAAACCGACCAGCGTCATGATCGCTACAGCGATCTTCACTCCGCCGCCTCCTGCATCGGCGTCAGGTCGCCGCCGCCCTGGCGTTCGATGATCCGGCGTTCCATTTCCGGGCGGAAATGCTTGATCAGGCCCTGGATCGGCCACGCCGCGGCGTCGCCCAGTGCGCAGATGGTGTGGCCTTCGACCTGCTTGGTGACCTGGTACAGCGTATCGATCTCGCTGATGTCGGCGTCGCCGGTGCGCATCCGCTCCATCACGCGCCACATCCACCCGGTGCCTTCGCGGCACGGGGTGCACTGGCCGCAGCTCTCGTGCTTGTAGAAATAGCTCAGGCGGCTGATCGCGCGGACGATGTCGGTCGACTTGTCCATCACGATGATCGCCGCGGTGCC
>JAZKHF010000107.1:0-3954 GCA_040385545.1 Pseudomonadota bacterium | reverse complement strand
TGGAAGGTCAGCTGCAGTCGCCGCATTTGCCGCGCACCTCGATCACCGGGCGGCTGGCTTCGAAGCCGGCATCGGCCGCGGCCTGGCGGACCCCGCCCGACAATTTGTCATCGTCGAGATGAGTGGTCACGCCGCAATTGTCGCAGATCAGGAAGATGCAATCGTGAAGGCAGCCAGGATGCTGGTTTGCAACATAGGCATTGGCGCTTTCGACGCGCATCGCCAGGTTTGACGAGACGAACAGGTCGAGGATCCGGTAAACGCTATTGGCCGCGATCCTGCGCCCTTCCGCCTTCGACACCGCTTCGGCGATGTCATAGGCGCTCGCCGGTCGATCGAACTTTGCGAGCGCCTTGAAAACGGCGGCGCGCATCTCGGTCCATTGTTCGCCCTTGTCGGTCAGACGGTTCCTGGCGGCATCGTGAAGCGATTCGCTGTCATGCAGGTGATGGTCGTGCTTTCCCATCCGCCTGAAATAGGCCGGGTACGACGCCGCGACAAGCGCGGCTTATTCGGAGGCGATATAATTGAGCCGGTGGCCGAGCGCGAGGATGCCGACGCCGATCATGGTGTAAAGCGCCTCGGTCCCGTCATGCGGCATGGTCAGCGCCCCGGCCATCACGCCGAGCCCGAGGCCGCCGACCGCGGACGGCATGGTATAACCATGGTCGAAAATGCCTTTCCCCAGCGATAGCCCGCCGAGCAGCATCGCCAGCCCGAGCCCGAGCTCGTGAACGATCGGCGCGCCCAGAAATCCGCCCGCACTCGCCAGCAATGCAAGCACCACCGTCGTGCCCAGGCAATGCACCAGGCACAGGCCGCTAAGGCCAATCGCCAGTCGGTCGAGGCGATGAGTGGGAATCGAACGCTGCAGCATCGAGCGGTGATATACTGCCACATGCACGAAGTTACAATATCACATGAGGCACAATTCACGCTCGTGTTGGCAACATCCCGCCAAGTGCCCATATCACGCCAATCATGGACCAAGCGATCGCCTCACGCCCACTTCCCCCTTCATCACCTCGCCCGACCGCGATCGCCAAATGGTTGCTGCTGGTGGCGACTTTGGTGTTCGCGATGGTCGTGGTGGGCGGCATTACGCGATTAACCGAAAGCGGGCTTTCGATCACCGAATGGAACCCCGTTTCCGGCGCAATTCCTCCGCTTAACGCTTCCGATTGGGAACAGGCGTTCGCATTGTACCAGGCAACGCCGGAATATCGCGAGATCAATGGCCCGGCAGGAATGGATCTGGCGGCGTTCAAGGTCATCTATTTCTGGGAGTGGTTCCACCGCTTGCTGGCCCGCGTGGTCGGGATTGCTTTCGCCGTTCCATTGCTTTGGTTCGCGGTAAAGCGCGCTATTCCGACCGGCTACTCCTGGCGACTGGTGGCGCTGCTGCTGCTTGGCGGAAGCCAGGGCGCGCTTGGCTGGTTCATGGTCCAGTCCGGCCTCGCCGATCGCACCGACGTCAGCCATTTCCGGCTTTCGGCGCATTTGCTCACCGCCTTGTTCATCCTCGCCGGATTGGTGTGGACCGCGCTTGACCTCAGGCAGCTTGCAAGGATCGGCGAAAACCGCCCTGCCCACCTGAATGGCTTGGCCATCGGCGTAATTGCGGTCCTGTTCGTCCAGCTCCTGCTCGGGGCCTGGGTAGCAGGCCTCGACGCGGGCTATATCGCCAGCGACTGGCCCCTCATGCAGGGCAATCTCCTCCCCGCCGGGATCGACACGGCGCGAGGGGCCGGCTTCGCGCTGACCCATGATCCCTATCTGATCCACTTCCTCCACCGCTGGTGGGCGTGGGTCGCGGTTGCGGCGCTGGTGGTCCTCGCGCGGCGGGTCAAGCCGCTCGACCGCCCCGCCTCGATCGCCATTCACGCAACGCTTGGCATCCAGATCTTGCTCGGCATTGCTACAGTGCTGAGCGGAATGGAAATCTGGCTTGCCGCTTCTCACCAGGCGGTCGGCGCCTTGCTGGTCGCCGCGACCGCCTGGGGCGCGCATGCAATCGGGCGAAAAGCATGAGCGCAGTCACGATCTATGCCGTCTTCGCCAATGTCGACGAGGCGGAGACCATCGCCCGGGCCATGATCGAGGAACGCCTAGCCGCCTGCGCCAACATTCTACCGAGGTGCCGCTCGATCTATCGCTAGGAGGAAAAGATCGACACGGTCGACGAGGTTCCGGCTCTGTTCAAGACCACCCTGGCCCAGTCGGACGCCCTGATCGCCCGCATCGCGACCTTGCACAGCTATGACATCCCCGCGATCGTGATGTGGCCGATCGACAAATTCCTCGGTACCTATGGCGACTGGGTGGAGAAATCTTGTCGCTCAGGAGATTAGAGTCATGCACTTTGCTTTCCGTTGCCTCTTGGTAGTCGCCGCACTCGCGTTGCCATTGTCACACAGTTCTGCAACGCCGTTGACCACGGACGTCGCACCCGCCAGCGGCCCCCTTGTCATTCCGTTTACGCCGCCAGTCGGTGAGAAGATTCGCTATCGGTGGCAAAAGACTGACAGTAAGGATGGCAAGTCGAGGCTTAGCTGGGAGATATACGACGCCAGCTTTGAAAAGGCCGGTAAAGGCTATCGTTTGACGATCACGCCGATCGACGGCGGCACCGATGGCAAAAAGTCCGCCGCCCAGATCGCCTTTGAGAAGAAGCTGAAGGAGCTCACGAAGCGACCTTTTATCGTCGAGGTGTCGGAGGATGCCTCGATAAGCAGCGTAGTCGATGAAGCTAGGTTCTGGGGTGACATTGAGCGCGCTATGACTACCACTGTCGCCGGGACCCCCGATCAAAATGAACGTAAGGCCATTCAGTTTGTCAGGGCGTTTTTCACGGATATGAGCGCTGAAGCTAGGACTAGCTTACTAATAAAGGATCTTCAGCCGCTCATGGAGTTCGCCGCGACCGACCTCGAGGAAGCTGCTGACATCTTGCCTTTCGAATTTGAGACCACTTCCGCGTTCAACACGAAAATTACGATGGAAGGGACAGTCAGCGTTTTAGGTTTCGATGACGATGTTGCAGTTTTTTCGCTCGTTTCTCGCTTGAGCCCAGAATCCTTAAGGAAGGCAACTGCTGAATTGCTGTCAAAGCTTCCTGTCGATTGGGAGAAAATGACTGAGGCCCAAGCAGCAATCGATGCAGTAAAGCACATGCGTCACGAGAACCGGAACGAGTATGTGGTTTCGCGAAAGGACGGCATGCTGCTCAAGTTTACGAGCACGGAGGAAGTTTCCGTAGAGGCCGAAGGAAAGACCGATCACAGGATCACGACGAAGACGCTGACCCGCATAGATTAAAGACGGGTAACATTTTACCCGTCACGAATCGCCTGCGTTTGCTTGACTTTTCGGCTCCTCGCGCCGAATAGCCCGCTCGACGGCGCTTGCTTCGGCAGGCGCCTCTCCTATTTTTAACGAGAGGTCCAGCCCATGAAGGCGCTGATGAAGACCACCAAGTCGATCAAACCGGCTGACGTGGTGAAAAACTGGCATCTGATCGATGCCGAAGGCCTGGTGGTCGGTCGCGTCGCGACGATCATCGCCAATATCCTGCGCGGCAAGCACAAGCCGAGCTTCACCCCGCACGTCGATTGCGGCGACCATGTCGTCGTGATCAATGCGGACAAGGTGCGGTTCACGGGCAACAAGCTCAAGGACAAGATCTATTACAAGCACACCGGTTTCATCGGTGGCCTCAAGGAAGTGACCGCGGGCAAGGTGCTCGAAGGCCGTTTCCCCGAGCGCGTGCTTGAGAAAGCGGTCGAGCGCATGATCCCGCGCGGCCCGCTCGGTCGTGACCAGATGCGCGCCCTGCACCTCTACAACGGTACCGAGCATCCCCATGGCGGCCAGAGCCCCGAGACGCTCGACGTTGCCAGCATGAACCGCAAGAACAAGGTGGGCGCATAACATGGCCGACAAGAAGAGCCTTTC
>JAZKHF010000106.1:0-2145 GCA_040385545.1 Pseudomonadota bacterium | reverse complement strand
TCGAGCAGCTTTGCGCCGACAAGGGGCTTCGCATCACCGAGCAGCGCAAGACGATCGCGCGGGTGCTGGGGGATAGTGAGGATCATCCCGACGTGGAAACGCTCCACGCACGCGCCGCGGCGATCGATCCCAACATCTCGATCGCTACCGTCTATCGCACCGTCCGCCTGTTCGAGGAGGCGGGGATTTTGGAGCGGCATGAGTTTGGCGACGGCCGCTCGCGCTACGAAGCGGCGTCGGAATCGCACCATGACCATCTGATCGACGTCGAGACCGGCAAGGTAATCGAATTCGTCGACGACGAGCTTGAGGAATTGCAGCGGCGGATCGCTGACAAGTTGGGCTATCGCCTGGTCGATCATCGCATGGAGCTTTATGGCGTCGCCAGCGACCGCGATCGCTGAGCCTTCTTCTTCGAAGTTTCGCGCGGCGCTGAGAATCGCTGCGATGGGCGGCTGGTTCGTCGTCTGTGTCATTCCCCATTTGCTGGCGAAGCTGATCGGCACCTCGCACTGGCCGCGGCGGTTTCTGGGCGGCATTGCCTGGATCGTGGGCGCGGATGTACGGACGGTCGGTGAGCCCGCCCGGTCGGGCGACTTGCTGATTGCGAACCATGTCAGTTGGCTCGACATCATGGTGCTGGCCGGGGCGACAGGCTGCGCGTTCATCTCGAAAGCTGAAATTCGCGGCCATCCGTTCCTGCGCTGGGTCGCCGACCAGAATCGGACAATCTACGTCGACCGCGCCGACCGCCGCCAGATTCACGACCAGGCGCAGGCTGTGCTTGACGGGCTGAAGCGTGACCAGCCACTGGCGCTGTTCCCCGAAGGCACGGTCGGCGATGGCGGGACGTTGCTGCCGTTCAAGCCGAGCCTGCTGTCCGCGGTCGCGCCGCCGCCCGAGGGGGTGACGCTGCGCCCGGTCGCGATCGATTACCACGGACGCGCCCATATGCTCGGATGGGCACCGGGTGAACATGGCCTCGACAATGCGTTGCGTATTCTCGGTCGGCGTGGGCGCCTGCCCGTGACGGTGCGGCTGCTGGAGCCGCTCGACCCATCGCCAGACCGCAAGATCATCGCCCGCGCCGCGCATGATAGGGTGGCCCTTGCACTCGCACCTTCCGGCGTGGCCCCGGCTCGGTTATAGGCCCGCCGATGAACCACGTCCCCGCCCCGAAAACCTTTCGCGTCAAGAGCTTCGGCTGCCAGATGAATGTCTATGACGGCGAGCGGATGAGCGAATTGCTGACCGCCGAGGGAATGACCGCGGCCGACGGCGAGGATGCCGACCTGGTCGTGCTCAACACCTGCCACATCCGCGAGAAAGCGGTCGACAAGGCCTATAGCGACGTCGGTCGGCTGACCCGCGACGACGGCACGCGGCCGATGATCGCGCTGGCGGGTTGCGTCGCGCAGGCGGAAGGGCCGCAGGCGCAGCGGCGGTCCAAGGCAATCGATCTGGTGGTCGGTCCGCAGGCCTATCACCGCCTGCCCCAGATGGTCGCCGCGGCCGCGCGCGGCGCGCGGCCGGTCGATACCGACATGCCGGCAATCTCGAAATTCGACGCGATGCCGGCACGGCGACGGTCGGGGCCGAGCGCTTTCCTGACGGTGCAGGAGGGCTGCGACAAATTCTGCACCTATTGCGTCGTGCCCTACACCCGCGGTGCGGAGATCAGCCGCCCCTTTGCCGACATCGTCACCGAAGCACAGGCCTTGGTCGATGGCGGCGCGCGCGAGATCACGTTGCTCGGGCAGAATGTGAATGCGTGGACGGGCGGACTCGACAAGCTCATCCGCGCGATTGCGAAGATCGATGGGCTGGAGAGGATTCGCTACACCACCAGTCACCCCGCCGACATGACCGACGAACTGATCGCCGCGCATGGCGAGGTCGATAAATTGATGCCCTATCTGCACTTGCCGGTGCAGTCCGGGAGCGACCGCATCCTCAAGGCGATGAACCGCAGCCATTCTGTCGTTAGCTATCTGAAAACAATAGAAAAAGTGCGTTCTGCACGATCCGATATTGCCATATCCGGCGACTTCATCGTCGGCTTCCCGGGCGAAACGGATGAAGATTTCACCGACACCCTCGCCATCGTCGATGCGGTCGGTTACGCTTCGGCCTATAGTTTCAAAT
>JAZKHF010000105.1:3514-11895 GCA_040385545.1 Pseudomonadota bacterium | reverse complement strand
TGTCGCCCCACCTCCAGACCGACCGCTACTGGGCCAACGAAATGGCCGCGCTGCAGGGTGCAGTGTTGGCGGGCGGCTTTGACGCAAGCGGTCGGCACTTGACCTAGTGCGGAGGCCGCTTCTCACGAAGTCGGCACCAGACACAATAGCCGAAATAAGCTGCGGGGACGGCTATTAGGATGAAACGCAGGGGATCGACGTAACCGACGAAAGAGCCCATTTCGTCCCTCAACTTTCAGTCTCGGCAGTTACGCCAGTGATCATTCGCGGGACGAGGTCTGCCGAACCGCATATCTCCTCGCCCTGCCGAACTATTGTTTTCCCGTGCCCAGGAGCCATTTGAATTCGCGCCGGCGGAAACTTTTGAAGAGCAGGTAGAAGCCGGTGAAGGACAACCACAACGCCCCGAATGCCACGAAGATGATCAGCGGATGGTTGAAGCTGCTGCGGTTCACATAGTCCATGTTGTGAAGCATCCAGGCGATGTCCCACAAGCGCCAGGTGTCGCCACGGTTGACAAGCGCACGCCCGGTTTCCGCTGAGATATAGCTGCTGCTGTTTTCCGCATCGTCGAAATCGACCCGCCACATCGCCCCCGGATGATCGCGGGATTCAAGATTGGCCTTGCCCAGGAGCGCCACCGACGAAACCCTCGAGGCATGATGGAACGCATCGCGCGCGATTTTCTCGGCCAGTGTCGCATCGATCGAAACGGGCTGACCTGAGCGCGCGTCGACGAGGCGAATAGCCTGCTTATCCTTGATCTCGAACACCGGGCGATCGACGATCCACCGCATTGCCAGGCCTTCAACCGCAACGCCCGTCGGCGGCGAAACCATGTCCACCGGCCACGCCCGGGCGGCCGCCGCCATGGGGGCGGCGCTGTGACCGCCGACCTTGTCGGAATCGAGCAAGGCCATGACGGCCCCGCTGAGCGTCCACAGGACGAACTGAAGCCCCAGGACCAGACCGACCCACTTGTGGATCTTGCGCCAAAGTATCGGCTTGATCCTGATGCTCGAGGCGGGGCGCACGCGGTCCAGTTTCATGATTTTTTCTTCTTCTTGCGCGGGAACGACCATAGCAAAAGCCAGGCACCGCTCAGCGCCATCAGGAAAGCGCTCCACGTCGCCACTCGGAGCAGCGGGTTATTGACGTCCGTGCGTTCCGAATAATCCATGATGTGAAGCATCCAGGCGAAGTCGAAAATTCGCCAGAGATTGTGCCGTCGGCTGATCAACTCACCGGTGGTTGGCGAGATGTACAACGTCGGTCGATTCCAGCCCTTGAACTCGACCTGCCAATATGGCGGCTTGCGCGATTGCATCTCCATCGGCGCCTTGGTGAGCAGGTTCACCGCGACGATGTCGGGGGTCCCGGTATAGATGCGTCGTGCCACCTCCCGCACTTCAGCCTCGCTGAATTGCGGCAGCTTCTGGCCGGATTTCGCATCGATGAGATACGGCGCAGCGGGGGCTTCCACCCGCCACACCGGACGATTGAGCACGGTCTGAAGGCGCATCTCCATCGCGTCCGGAGCCAGGGCCGCGACCGTGGTCGGAGATATGATTTCGCCAAGATCGTACGTCGGCGCCGCAGGTGCACGGACGAGATGGTCGCCGTGGATATAATCGATGTGGACGGCGACCATATACATTCCGGTCACCGTCCACAGCACCACCTGGATGCCGATGAACAATGCCAGCCACTTGTGCGTACGTCTGATCAAAAGCGGCCAGCGAATGGTCATCGGCTTGAATCCCCAGCTCAGAACTTGTGACGGAAACCGGCGTAGAAGCGCCGTCCGAGCAAGTCGTAGGTCATGGTGTCGGTATTCGCGTCAGTCCAGCTGCTCACGAACGGCGGTTTTTTGTCGAAGAGATTGTCGACGCCGACCGATAACCGAGTGTTTGCGAAGAGGTCATAGGCCAGCTGCGCGTTGTGATAGAAGACGTTCGGGGTCTTGTAGCCGAGCTTGCCCGGCAGGGCGTTGAAGTCTGTCGCCTTGCCGATCCACTGCGTCGACCAGGTCAGGGACGCTTTGTCCATCGTGCCGGTCACCACGCCATAGCCCCGCCATTTCGGATAGCCGCCGTTGCCGCCACCGATATGCTCGTCAAATTCGATCTCGGCACCGCCCGGGAAGGGCGTCACGACATATTCGTTGAGGTGGGTCGCGGAAAGATCGACGTTGAGGCCAACCGGACCAATCTTGCGGCCATAGACCAGCCCGAAGTCCATCCCGCTCATCTTTTCGCGACCGGTGTTGATCGGCTGGGCCGACAATGACGTGATTTCGTTGGTCAACGGACTGCGTGTGAAATCGTCGCAGAACGGGTGAGCGAGGTTCGGCGTATTGTGACAAACCGAAAGCTTGGTCGAACCCGGAATGGCGCGAATTGCTCCATCGATATCGATCGAGAAATAGTCGGCCGTGAGCGACAGGCCCGGGATGAGCGAACGCGGCGTGATGACCGTGCCGATCGTCCAGCTCTTGGACTTCTCCGGTTGAAGGTTGGGATTGCCACCAAGCGTCGTGAGGATGCTGTTGCCGAGTTGTACATAGGTCGGACGAACCCCACTCGCCTGGCAGTTGGCGATCAGGACCGCGTTTCCGCTCGACGGGTAGCGACTGCATGGATCGCTGGTCGTCAGATTGCCTTCCGACACTCCGCCGAACAGTTCGGGGACGTTGGGGACGCGAAAACCAGTGCCGTAGGTGCCACGAAGCCGCAGCGCGCTGAACACTTGCCAGTCAGCCGATACCTTGTAGTTCCAGGCGCTTCCGAACAGGTCATAATCGGAATAGCGAACTGCGCCGTCGAGGGTCAGGTTCTCGATGGCGAAGACGTTCTTGAGCACGGGCACCGAGACTTCGAAATAAGCCTCCTTGGCCGCCGACGATCCGGAGATCGGGCTCTGCTGATTGGTGTTGGCGACGCCGGCAACGACTAGCGAGTCCGGATTCCGCCAGCCTTTTTCCTTGCGATAGACTGCGCCTGTTGCGAACGACAGCGGACCAGCGGGCAGCTGGAACAGTTCGCCGGTCAGATCGGCGGTGACGGTCGCGAGCGTGTTGCCACCATGATCACGCGTTTCGGCGAGAATATAATTCAGCACGTTTTGCGTCACGTCACCGGCGCCGAGATAATCGGCGCAGGGAATAGCGGCACCAGCGGCGAAGCTGCACACACTGGTATTGACGGTGTTGCGAACGCGCTCGAGGTTGGCGATGTTGGTCATGCCGTCGAGACCGGTATTGCGGCCGTAGCTTCCGGCGACTTCCCACTGCCAGTCATTGCCCAGCTTGCCGCGCAGGCCCCCGGTACCCTGCCAAGTATGCGTTTCCTGGAAGAAGGTGCGCGGACCCGGCTCGCCGAGACGGCGCTGAACGAGCACCAGGTTCTGACCGGTCGGATTGGTCGGATTGGTGGCCGAGATCGACAGGTTGCGAAGCGTACCGGGAGTAGCGATCTGCTCGCTCTTGCGGAACGTATACAGGAATTCGCCGAACGCCGTAATGTCGTCGGTCACGTTGTAATGCGTGAAAAATGCCGTGCTGACGCGCTCGATCGGACTCACCGCGTTCAGGAACGGGTTGCCGTTGAAGTTGTGCTTCGCCGAGCTGTACGGCTCGAAGAAATTGCCATCGCCATTCGGATCGTTGTTGAAATTAATCTGCTGGCCACTGGGCAGCACGGCACGACCACCGAGCGTCGAGGCACTGTTCGAACAACCCAGAACACCCGGCGACACTTCGGCCAGACCGCATGGCGCGCGCGAGGCCATGTTGACCGCCGACGTCTTCTGATAAGTGATCGCTGCGGACATGCCGCCGCGATCCGATTGGATGCCCCATGTCAGGTCAGCGGTGAAATCGTCGCCGTCACCCTTTTCGGTGATGCCGTAGCGCGCGCCGATCCCAAGGCCATCGAACTTGGTATCGGCGACGATGTTGACGACCCCGGTCACTGCGTCGGCACCGTAAATTGCCGATGCGCCGTCCTTCAGCACGTCGACACGCTTGATAATCGAAACAGGGATCATGTTGAGGTCGGGCGACGAGTTGGCGCCGGTACCGCCCGCGACGAGACGCCGATTGTTGAGCAGGACGAGCGTCCGCTTGATTCCGAGGCCACGCAAATTGACTTGCGCCGTGCCATAACCATTGCCGGTCCAGTAGGACGACGTCTGGTTACCCGCGAAACCGGCATTGGCCGGAAGGCGCTGAAGCACCGTCTCGACGTTGACGATGCCGGTATTGGCGATGCTTTCAGCGGTGACGACGGTGGCGGGTCCAACCCCGATCAGGTCCGCGCGACGGATGCGCGACCCGGTCACGACGATTGCTTCGGCCGTGTCCTTGTCTTTCGCGCTCACGGGGGGCGATTGAACTTCTTGCGCCGGCTGTGGTGTTGCCGTTTGCGCCAGTAGCGGCGCCCCTGCGGTAGCCAAAATCGTGCCAGCCAACAGCCTTAACCCGGATCGTGTCATTGTGCGTCGCCCCTCCAGTGAGAAGCGAAGAGAATGCCAATTGCATATACATGTCAATATATATTCGGGTGTTTGACAATCTGATGAATCTTGGCGTGCTTTTTGGCGCACAGCGGCGTCCAACCGCGCGCTCCCACGCTGGCGGCTCTGTCACCCCTTGGAGCCGACCCCCGATTGTTACTCACTGCTGTGGGGCGCGTAGGGATATGCGCGCAGACCACGTTCCAGATCGGCGATAAGGTCATCGGGATCCTCGAGGCCGATGTGCAGGCGCACCAACGGACCGTCCGCTCCCCACGTCGTGGACCTCCTTAGACGCTCCGGATCGGCGGGAATCGCCAAGCTCTCGAAGCCGCCCCAGCTGTAACCGATCGCGAAATGCTCAAGCCCGTCGATGAACCGTGCGCGCTGCTCAGCGCCTCCCCCGTTGAGGACGATGGAGAAAAGCCCGGATGCGCCGCGATAATCGCGCGCCCAGTGCGCATGACCGGGGCAATCGCTCAGCGCCGGGTGCAGCACGCGAGCGACTTGCGGTTGCGTTGCCAGCCATTGAGCTACCTTGATGGCGTTCTGCTGGTGGCGCTCAAGCCTGACGCCGAGCGTTCGCAAGCCCCGCGCTGCCATGGAGGCGTCGTCCGGAGCGACGACTTGGCCGTACAGCTGCGCGCGGCGTTCGAGCTCCTTCCAGCAGCTATCCGCCGCGGTGACTGCGCCCATCATCAAGTCCGAATGCCCACCGATATATTTGGTGCAGCTCACGATGGAGAGATCGATGCCGCTCGCAATCGCTTGGAAAAAATACGGCGTCGCCCACGTATTATCGAGCAAAGTGACGACGCCATTCGCCTTCGCAGCGGCGCAGATCGCGGGCACATCCTGCACCTCGAACGTCAGCGAGCCGGGGCTTTCGAGGAAAATCGCGCGCGTGTTCTTGCCGATGAGCTCGGCGATACCAGCGCCGACCAACGGATCGTAATAGCGGGTTGTGATCCCGAGGCGGCGCAGTTCGCCGTCGCAGAACGCCCGGGTCGGACCGTACGCATTGTCGACCATCAATAAATCGTCGCCCGGCCGCAGCACCGTCAGCAGCGCCATCGCGATCGCGGCGACGCCGGAAGGAAAGAGCCTGGTCCCGGCGGCACCGGGTTCAAGCGCGGTCAGCGCCTCGGCAAGGGCCCAACTCGTCGGTGCGCCATGCCGTCCATAATAAAAGGTCCCGTTGGCCGGCGCCGCTTTTTGCAGGTCGGCAACCGTATCGAACAGCATCGTCGAGGCGTGCCAGACCGGTGGATTGACGGCCGCGCCCGTCCACTCCTTCCGTCGGCCACTCTGCACCAGTTTCGTATCGATGCGCCCGGATGATTTGCCCGTCATGGCTGCTCGCCTACCGCGGAGGCGGCCAAGGCGCCAATAGCGTCGAAGCCGCGCTCGATATCGCTGATCAGGTCGCCAACATCTTCCAGTCCGACCGACAAGCGCAGGAGACTATGGTGAATGCCGGCTTTGTCCTGCGCCTCGCTGGGCATGCCGCGATGAGTCATGGTCGCGGGCTGGCAGATCAGCGATGAAAAGCCACCGAGCGAGGATGCGAGCGTGACGAGCTGCAAGGCCGCCAGGAACGCCTCACTATCATTCTCATCGCCCGTGAGCCGGAAACTGATCATGAAGCCCGGCCCGCCCTGTTGTCGGCCGGCAAGCTCGTGGTTCGGGTGGGACCGGAGGCCGGGGAAGTTGACGCCGAGAACCTCCGGTCTTTTCACCAGCCACTCGGCCAAAAGGGTGGCGCTCCGTTCCTGGCGCTCTACTCGCAGGTCGAGGGTCCTCAGTCCCCTCAGCGTCTGCCAGGAATCAAACGCCGATCCGTTCAGGCCGGCGGCATTCGCCCACCACTCGATCCGCTCGACCAGCGCGGGGTCCTTCGCGAGCAGCGCTCCTCCAAACAGGTCCGAATGGCCGTTGAGCGCCTTGGTCGTCGAATGCATGACGAGGTCGCAGCCCAGTTCCAGTGGCTTTTGTCGGACGGGCGTGAGCAGCGTATTATCGGCGACGACCAGAGCGCCCGCGTCCTTCGCCGTTCTCGCTCGCGCAACAATGTCGGTGATCCGAAGCAGCGGGTTGCTGGGGCTCTCGATCCAGACCAGGCCGGGACGTCGGTCCATCGCCGCCGCAAACGCTTTTTCGTCGCCCATGTCGACGAACAGCGCGCGAAGCCTGCCTTGCGCTTCCAGGCCCTTCAGGAGCCGAAACGTGCCGCCATAACAGTCATGGGGCGCAACGATCAGTCGGTCGGCCGGTACGAGCAGCAGGGCGAGAAGAGTCGCCGATTGTCCGCTGTTCGTGATCGCTCCGCCCGTCGCGCCTTCCAGTTCCGCCAGTGCATCGAGCAACAGGTCGCGGTTGGGATTTACGGTACGCGAATAGTCGTAATGCGGCTTGCTCTCGCTATTGGCCCACCGGAATGTGTCCGAAGACCACAGCGGCGGCGTGATGCTCGAATAAGACGGGTCTGCGTCGGGTCGCGCGCCGGCCACAATCGTCGAGGGGTGACGTGGTGTCTTCATTGCGGGCGCTCCAAGAAAGGCGATACGATTTTTGATAGAGAAGCGGCATTCGTCAGGAACATGTCGTGGCCCTCCAGACAATCCAGCAGATGAAGCTCCGTCGGCCCGGCGAGCGCCGAAGCCAATTGCCGCATGTCGTCGGGCGGCACCAACTGGTCCGACTTGGCGCCGATCAGGAGCACTGGGCTAACGATCCTTGTCGCATCGACTTCGTGCCGGTCAATCGAGGCGGAAAGGCTGAGGAAGCGCTGCGGCGACATGACCGACAGGAATGCTTCGCCGCGGGCGCGAAGATACGCGCCCGGCTCGGAGGTTCCAAGGCACTGCGGCTCGGTGAGTCCGCCCCGGAAACGCCGACCGAATTCGTCGGGCGTCCGATAGCTCATCATCGCCATCCCGCGCGCCACGGCTAGCGCTTGCTCTTCCCGTCCGACCTCTAGCCCAAGAGCGACCACGCGCCGCTGGAGTTCGCGCAGGGCCGTCGCCGCCGCGTGGGGCCGCGCACCTGCTGAGATGATTGCGAGCTTGCCGATCCGGTCGGGGAATCGCTCCGCGAAGCTCAGCGCGACCATCGCGCCGTAGGAGGCCGCGACAAATCCATAGGCTTTATCCACCGCCAGCCGGTCCAGCACCGCGCGGACCACCTGGGCCTGGTCTGACGTCGACGGCGCAATCTTTCCGAGCGGGTCGGCGGCGAAATCGATGCCCAGAACGCGATAGTGTCGGGGATCAACCGCACAGCCGGCACCGACCATCCCCGGCCACCAGCCAGTCCTTCCGTCGGGATGGGCGCACACGAACCGATTGCCAGAGATTCCCCCAAGCGCGATCACGAGCGGCGCATCGTCGCGGCCCGTCACGCGCACGCGCACCGACCCCCCGAACCGCTCAAGCCCGCGGGTCAGCGGGACATCGATGTCGCGATGATCGCCCAAGGTCAGACCGCCACGGCGATGCGCGCCGATGCTTCGGCACGCTGCGTCACGGCAATATCGAACAAATCGGCGGCAAGCGCCTCCGCTGTCGCCGCACCACCCGCCCCTCGGCCTTGGCAACTGAACAGCTGGCCATCTTCGAGACGCACCATTCCCCCATTCCACTCACTGCCGAATATCGGGATGGAGCCGCAATTCGAGACCGGCTCCAGCCTCACTTGCGCTATCAACCGTTCGGCCGAGCGGACGATCGACGAGACCTGAACCCATCGTTCGCTACTGTGTGCGATCCGCTCGAGGAACGTCCCATCGAGTGCCTGTGTGTCGACCTCGAGGTCGTCGGGATCGATCCCGAAGGGGACCACGACGGCGAGCGCCGTCGCCGACCTCA
>JAZKHF010000105.1:0-3504 GCA_040385545.1 Pseudomonadota bacterium | reverse complement strand
AGCAACGCGCCGCGCTGCTGGCGCCGCATCGCTTCGCGCGGGGTGATGTCCTGGGGATCGATCCCGAAGGCCCGGCGCGCAATGAGCCGGAGCTTGGCTGAAGCGTCGGCTCCGCTGAGGTCGAACTCGCAATTTTCCTCCGCGAAGCCGGCCTCTCTGGCCGCGCCGAGGGCATCGTCGAAAGACACGCCGCAATGCAGGCGGTCGAGGATGAAATTGACGGTTCCGTTCAGGACCCCGGCGAATTCCGCTATGGGCCCGGCGGCACGCGCCCGGTCCGCCATCTCGAGGATGCAGGCGCTTCCGCCGACGGCGGCCGAGTAGAGAAGGCTCACGCGATTAGCGTCGGCCAGCCTCGAAAATCGGCCATGGCCGGAACTGATCACGCGCTTGCTCGCACTGACGACATGGCGTCCGCGTGGGAGCACAGCGTTGCAAAGGAACGCGCCGGTCTCGTCGCATGACAAGGCATCGACGGCGACATCGGCCTCCACCTCCAGGAATGCGCGCAAGTCCGACGTCGGCGCCACCGGCGGTGTCACCTGGCGGTGTCGCGTGATGTCGCGAACGAGGATGGCGACGATCTCGAACCCGGGCTCTGTGGAAAGGCGCTCGGCCAGTGCCTGGCCCACCACTCCATAGCCTGCGATCGCCACCCGCAGGGGAGGCCTGACCACGACTTGCGTCGCGGCACCGTCAAGGGCACCCACGATGGTGGGGTTGCCGCCCCCGATCGAATTGACTTCGATCGGGAAGCCCTTGGCGGCCGCATGCTCCACCGCTTCGGGCTGGATCAGCGGGCGAGCGACTCGCAATGTGGCGGCCCAGCTAATCGCGTTGAAGCGGCGCGCCTCGGCCGTCGCCGCCGGATCGCGGTCGAACACACCATCAACGTCCTTGTAGAGGCGCACGCAATCCGCGCCAATCTCTCCGGCGATGTAAACAGCCGAGAAATCGGATCCTCCCCGTCCCAGGAGCGTGCGCTCACCATCGGCGCCCAGCCCGACAAAACCGGGAACGATGACGAGTCCAGTCTCCTCCAGCTTGGCAAGGATCGCCCCGGCGTCGAGCCGCGCCGGCGCGGCGGCAAGGGGGTCTCCATCGGTCAAGAGGCGAAGTTCTTCAGGGCTGCAGATCGACGCGTTCAGGCCGATCCGATCGCAAGCGATTCGAAGGAGCGCCGCGGTGCGCTCTTCGCCTTGCGACACCAGGTGCGCTATCCCCCGGCATCGAATGTTCCCGGCCACGGTTGCGGCCTCGGCAAACAGGCGGTCGGTCTCTCCCGCCAGCGCGGAGACGACGACGACGATCGGAAGGCCTGCCCGGCGCTGCCGGTAAATCTCTCCGGCAACCCGCGGCAGATCGGCAATCGAACGGATGACGGAGCTGCCGAACTTCAGGACATGGGGAGCCTGCGCGATCGATGCCTGCGCAGGAGCGGGATGGTTCGAGACGGCCGTCAACATTGGAGTTCCTTCACGATCAGAAGGACAATGCTGGCTGGGGACCCCGCTTCGTTGCCAGTCCGGCCGCATCGTCCCATTTGGGACTACCACCTTGCCCGGGAGGGCAGGTTGGCGTGGACCGAGACGGTCCACTCTGGATGCATGAGCTGGAGGAAAAGTCCGCCTGCCCAATGGGTCGCCCGTATAATCGATGAGGCATGCGGTCAAGCTGCCTTGAGCGACCGACCTGCCCTCCCCAAGAGCATTTTCCCCGCTGCGATCACCCCTACGGTGGGCGTGTCATGGAATAATGCGCCGATCCCATCAAAGGCCTTGGTCCCGCGAACGCTGACCCTCCCGCTTGCACCTGTCGGCGAAACCAGGCGCCCTTTAAACCGAGACGCCGTGCGAGCGACCCGATGACTAGCTGCACCCTCTTTCCGGCCCGTGCTGGCTGTCGGGCCTTGTTTCCCCGCGGATCGCACACATTTGAAGCGCGAGACGGCCGCGTCGGCTTGAACATGGACGGGTGAGGTAAGCGTGGGCGGTCAACTGGCGATCCTGTTCGAGCATCCGACCTGGTTCGAGCCGTTGTTCGACGCGCTCGAGCGCCGCGGGCTGCCGTTCGAGAAGATCCTGCTGACCGATCATCGCTTCGATCCGGCCGACCGGTCGGCCCCGGCGCCGCTGATCCTGAGCCGGGTCGCCATGTCGGGCTTCCTGCGCGACCCCGAACATGGCATTTTTTACGCCACCGCCTTGCTCGACCATTGGCGCCGCTGCGGCGCGACGATCGTCAATGGCGCCGACACGCTGGCGATCGATTCGTCGAAGGCGCGCCAGCTGTCGCTGATCACGGGCCTTGGCCATGCGGTCCCGGCCACCCGCGTCGTCCATCGCGCCGCCGATCTGCTCGCCGCGACCGAGGGCATGGCCTGGCCGCTCCTCGTCAAGGCCAATATCGGCGGGTCGGGCGCGGGCATCGCGCGCTACGCCTCGCGCGCCGAGCTCGAGCGTTCGATTGCCGAGGGCACCGTCCCGACCTCGATCGACCGCGTATTGCTCGTGCAGGATTATGTCCCGCCGCGCGGCGGCACGATCCTGCGCATCGAGACGCTTGGCGGGCGCTTCCTTTACGCGCTCGAGGTCGAAAGCGGCGGCGAGGACTTCGACCTGTGCCCCGCCGACGCCTGCCTCGCCCGCCCCGGCCGCAAGACGCTGGCGATGACCGTGGTCGAGCCCGCCCCCGCCATCGTCGCCGCCGCCGAAGCGATCGCCCAGGCGGCGGGGCTCGATGTCGGCTCGGTCGAGCTGGTCATCGACGACCGCGACGGCGTGGCGCGCTTCTACGACATCAACGCCCTGTCGAATTTCGTCGCCAAGCCGCTCGACGTGCTCGGCTGGGACCCGCACGACCGGCTGGTGGATTATCTCGCAGCGGCAATGAGCGAAAGGGAACGGGCATGAGGTTCGGCTATTGGATGCCCGTCTTCGGCGGCTGGCTGCGCAATATCGAGGATGAGGGTATGGAGGCGAGCTGGGACTATGTCCGCCGCTTGACCGTGCGCAGCGAGGAAATGGGCTGGGACCTGACCCTCATCGCCGAGCTGTTCCTCAACGACATCAAGGGCATCGAGGAGCCCGCGCTCGACGCCTGGTCGACCGCCGCCGCGCTCGCCGCGGTCACCGAGCGCATCGAGCTGATGGTCGCGGTGCGTCCCAACTTCCACCACCCGGCGCTCTTCGCCAAGGCTGCCGCCAACATCGACAACATCGCCAATGGCCGCCTCGCGCTCAACGTCGTCTCCTCGTGGTGGGCCGACGAAGCGACCCAATATGGCCTCCAGTTCGACCAGCACGACGACCGCTACGCGCGCACCAGCGAATGGCTGACGGTCGTCGACGGCCTGTGGACGCAGAAGCGCTTCAGTTTCGCCGGCGAGCGCTACACGCTCAAGGACGCGATCTGCGCGCCCAAACCCGTCGCGAAGCCACGCCCGACGATCTATGCCGGGGGCGAGAGCGAGGCCGCCAAGGACCTCATCGTCCGCCAGTGCGA
>JAZKHF010000104.1:0-7699 GCA_040385545.1 Pseudomonadota bacterium | reverse complement strand
CGCACCTGATCGGCGTTCGATTGCGCCAACTGGCCTTTTCCGATCCACAGCGAGTCTTCGAGTCCGACCCGTACATTACCGCCGAGCAACGCCCCAAGCGCCGCGACCCGTAGCTGCGCCGCCCCTGCTCCCATTACCGACCAGACGAAACTCGTTCCAAACAGCCGGTCAGCTGTTTGCTTCATATTGTAGATATCGCTTTCATGATTGCCGATGCCGCCCAGGATGCCGAACACGCTCTGGATGAAAAATGGGGCCTTGATCAATCCGCGGTCAGCGAAATGGGCCAGCGTGTAAAGATGGCCGATATCGTAGCATTCGACTTCGAATCGCGTGGCGTTTTCGGCGCAAGTCTTCAGTATATTTTCGATGTCGCCGAGAGTGTTGCGAAAAAAGCCGTTCCGCGTCCCTTCCAGATATTCGGCTTCCCACGGTTCAAGCCGGGGGTAGCGCTGGAGCATCGGATAAAGACCGAAGTTCATCGTCCCCATGTTCAACGAGGCAACTTCTGGTTTGAATTGCGCCGCTGGCTTGAGCCGGTCCTCGATGGACATTGTCTGGGATCCACCGGTGGTGATGTTGAGCACCGCGTCGCAGCGCTGCCGGATGGTCTGAAGAAAAGGCTGGAACAGCTCTGGCGACTGGTCAGGCTGACCGGTTTTCGGATCGCGGGCATGAAGGTGGATGATTGCGGCACCCGCTTCAGCAGCACCGATCGCGGCATCAGCGATCTGCTCGGCAGTGATCGGCAGGTGGGGTGACATCGAAGGTGTATGGATGCTGCCCGTCACCGCACAGGTGATGATAACTTTGCGAGCCTCTGCCATATGCAATCCTTTTCAGTGCGCCGCGGTACGGCCCAGAACACCAACATGTTTCAGCTTCCCGGGGAGCGGATGGCCAACCACCCGCTCTGCCAGTTTCGCCGCCTCGATCAGCGCCGCCAAGTCGAGCCCGGTATCGATACCCAGCTCCGCACAAAGATAGGCCAGGTCCTCCGTGCAGAGGTTGCCCGCGGCTGCGGGATTGCCGGCGAACGGACAGCCTCCCAAGCCGCCGATCGAAGTGTCGAACCGCGCTACCCCCAAGTGGAGCGCAGCCATCGCATTGGCGATCCCCAATCCGCGGGTATCGTGAAGATGCAGGCCCAGCGGCAGATCGGGCCAGCGGCTGCGGACCATGTCCACCAATCGCTCAACCATCGGAGGGGTGGCTGATCCGATCGTGTCGCACAGATAGACTACTTCAGGAGCGGGGGCGATCGAGAGCAGATCCTCGACTCCGCGGATTACCAGTGCGGGATCAATTGCGCCTTCGAAATTGCATCCAAACGCGGTAAACACATAAGCCGCGAAACTGGTCACCCCGGCCTCCCGATAATCCTCCATCAGCTCAGTCTGACTGACTATCATGCTGGCCCGGTCGCGCCGATTGTTGCGAATGCCAAAGGTTTCCGAGGCGCTGGCGACGACCAGCCCAGTGAGGTCCAACGGGGTCGCCCGCGCACGCGCAAAGCCCGCTCGGTTCAGCCACAACCCGGTGTAGCGAACCTCGGGCCGCTTGCTGATGCCGCCGGCGATCAACTCTGCGTCCGCCATTTGTGGCACTTGGGCGGAGCTGACGAAAGAGCAGCATGCAATATCGCGCAGCCCGGTCTGCGCGAGTGTCTCGATCAGAGCGATTTTCGCCGAAGTATCGATCCCCGGCGGCTCGCTTTGAAACCCTTCGCGCGGACCTTCTTCGCAGATACGGACGCGCGTAGGTAGATCGTTCTGGCTCATTACCGGCCCGTCCATTGCGGGCGGCGCTTCTCGTTGAACGAGGCGATCCCTTCGCGCGAATCCTCGGTCATTGAAAGCGTGATCAGCTGGCTTTCCATGAACGCAATCGACTGTTCGATGGTCATGTCGCGGGTGGCGCGCAAGGCATGCTTGCCGCGACGCAGCGCAGTCGGCGACTTTCCGACAACGCGATCGATAAGCCATGCTGTCTTGGCATCGAGATCAGCCAGCGGCACGACGTAATTGACCAGCCCGATCGCCAGCGCTTCTGCGGCATCGATCGGCTCACCGGTAAGGCACAGCTCGGCGAACTTGCGGTGCGAAATCTGGTTCTGGAGGATCGCCGAAACCTGCATCGGAAACATCCCGATCTTAACTTCCGGCAGCCCGAACAGCCCGTGATCACCGGCAACGGCAAGATCGCACATCGCCAGCAACCCCATCCCGCCCGCCATGCAGTGGCCGTTAACTCGCGCGATCAATGGCAAGTCTGACTGGTGAGCGGCGCGCAGAAGGTTGCCCAGGCTTGTCGTGGGGACCGACGCGTCGAACCCAAACGTCTTCGCGCCGGGCTTGAGGTCACCCCCGGCGCAGAAGGCCCGCTGGCCCGACCCGGTCAGCACGATCGCCCTGAGCTCCCCCGCCTCGCGTGCGCTCCTGATGCCGTGGGCCAGGCTTTCGAGCACTTCGTCGTTGAGCGCGTTGCGTACGTCCTCGCGGTCAATCGTTAACCACCGGACAGTGCCGCGATCTTCGATTCGGACGAGATCGCCGAATACCCGTGGAGTGACGACCTCAAGAGTTTTGGGGTTCATTCGTGTCACCCTAGTAGGAACGAGGCAGGCCGAGCACATGTTCGGCGATCTGGGCAAGGATCAGATTCTCTGAAATCGGAGCAATCCGCATCAACCGAGCTTCCCGAAACAACCGTTCGACGTGGTATTCGGCAGCGTAGCCATAACCGCCATGCGTCTGCACGGCACGGTCGGCTGCCTGAAAGCCAGCCTCCCCGGCCAGAAACTTGGCGGTGTTGGCTTCTGTGCCGCAGGGAAAGCCGTTATCATAAAGCCAAGCGGCCTTCTCGGACATCAATTCGGCAGCGGCGAGACGCGCGTATGAATCCGCCAACGGCAGCTGGATTCCCTGGTTTTGCCCGATTGCACGCCCAAAGACCCGGCGGTCCCCAGCATAAGCGACAGCTCGCGACAACGCGGCACGCCCCACTCCGATGGCCTCAAACGCGACCAGGATGCGTTCCGGATTGAGACCGTCGAGCAGATAGTGAAACCCGCGCCCCTCTTCCCCAACCCGATCCTCAAGGGAAACGACAAGGTTATCGAAGAACACATCGTTGGACGCCACAGCGTGGCGCCCGAGTTTGCGGATCGGACTGATGGTCACGCAATTCGGATCCAAGTCCGCCAGAAAAAGGGTCATACCGTCGGTTCGCTTGGCGCATTCTTCCAGCGGTGTGGTTCGAGTGAGTAGTAGCACCTTCTGGCACTGCGCGGCCTTGGTAAGCCAAGTCTTGCGGCCATTCACCACGTAGTGATCGCCGTTACGCACTGCACGCGTAGTGATCCGGGTGGTATCGGTTCCGGCGTCCGGTTCGGTCACCCCGAAGCAAATGTTGAGCTCGCCCGAGACCACGCGCGGGACATACTTGCGGCACATCGCTTCACCGCCGTGTTTGATCACCGGATTGATGCCGAACATGCTCAGATGGACGGCGCTGGCCCCATTCAATCCGGCGCCGCTTTCGCATACCGTCCGCAGCACCATGCCTGCTTCTGCTATGCCCAGGCCCGAGCCACCCAGCGACTCCGGCATGGCGATGCCCAGCAACCCGGCCTCGGCGAAAGCATCGTAGAACGCTACTGGATACTCGTGTCGCTCGTCGACACCGAGCCAATAGTCGTCGGGGAAACGGCGCATTAGCGCCCTCACCGAATCGACGATCGCTTCTCCATCGGGATTCGCAGTAAAGTCCATACGAAACGTCCTTCGGCGAGCCGCTTCCCGGCGGCAATGCGCCACCCTGTAAAAAAATGGTATGCAACTGTCAATGATCCAATATATAAGCATTGATAACGAATTTGGAGTCCGAGATGATTTCCGAGCATATTGATCAACCGGTCTTGCCGTTGGCGGGGATCAAGGTGCTCGACATCAGCCGGGTCCTGGCCGGCCCCCTGACCACGCAGATGCTTGGCGACCTTGGCGCCGAAGTAATCAAGATTGAGCCGTGTGAGGGCGACGAGAGCCGCGCTTGGACGCCGACCTGCGGCGACACTGGGACAGCGTTCCTGGCGGTAAACCGCAACAAGAAAAGCATGGCGCTCGATCTGCGCAGCCCGTCCGGTCTCGACATCGTGCGCCGGCTGCTTGCCACGTCGGATGTGTTCGTTGAGAGCAACAGCACCGGTGCGAGCGAGCGTCTCGGGCTTGGTTATGATGCTCTGCGGATGCTTAACCCAAAGCTCGTTTATTGCAGCATAACCGGCTTCGGAGCGACAGGTCCGCTCAAGGATGCCAAGGGCTACGACCTTATGCTCCAAGCATTCTCGGGCATTCTCGATCTTACCGGAGAGCCCGGCGGAGCCCCCGCGCGTAGCCCATTCTCGCCGATCGATCAGGGCACCGGGCATCACGCGGTGATCGGCATCCTAGCCGCGCTGCTGCGCCGCGGGGTCACTGGCAGTGGCGGTCTGGTCGAAGTCTCCCTGTTCGAGAGCGCGGTGCAATTCGCGGCCTACCTCCTCCAGGCCTATTGGCAGACCGGAACGGTTCCTCCCAAGGTCGGCTGCGAACATCCGTCGCTGGTCCCTTACCAATCTTTTCGCACCGCTGATCGTCCCGTTCTCATCGGCATCGCCAACGATTCGCTCTGGCGCAGGTTCTGCGATTCGTTCGGACTGGACGATCTCACGACGGATGCGCGCTTCAGCACCAATCAGGCACGGGTCGAGCGGCGGGCGGAAGTTGTCGCGATCGTTCAGAACATGGTCGAGCATAGCGATTCGGCGACGCTAATCGATCGGCTGATAGCGGTCGGGATACCCTGCGCACCCATCAATAGTCTCGCGGAACTCGCAGCGCACCCTCATACCGCCGCCCGCGGGATCGTTGCCGATTATGTCCACCCCGCGCTGGGGCCGCTTAAGGCGGTTGTCCAACCGGTGCAGTTTGATCGATCGCCGCGCGGCGCCGGGCTGCCCCCCCCGGGGCTGGGAGAGCACACCCGTTCGATCCTGCGCGATTTGAACTTCGACGATGAAGGTATTGCCGCTGCGGCGCGGTCCGGCGCATTCGGGTCGCAGGGGCTGCCCGATGAATGACCGCCGCCCCGATCGGATAAATCGCCAGATTTTGTTCGCTGCGACGCCCGCCGGGCTCCCCACCGCCGAAACCTTTGCGCTGGTCGAATCGCCCATGCCCGAACCTGCGCCCGGGCAGATCCTGGTTCGCCACCTTTTCTTGAACCTGTCGCCATCGGCACGGCTGCGTATGGCCGGAGACAGCGACTACGGGCCGGGGATGCCGATCGGCAGGCCAGTTCAGGGACAGGTAATCGGCGTCGTCGAGAGCTCTCGCAACCCCGCTTTCACAGTGGGCGAGCGACTGATCGTCAACGGCGGCTGGCAGGAGTATTCGGTTACAAGCGGCCATGGGGCGGAGCGGGTCGATCCTGCGATCCCGACGCCATCGCTGGCACTGGGCCTGCTGGGGACTTCCGGGATGACCGCCTACGTGGGTTTGCTTGACATCGGAATGCCCAAGCCCGGAGAGACCGTCGTGGTCTCGGCCGCGTCAGGTTCTGTCGGCTCGATCGCGGGCCAGATCGCCAAGACCGTCGGCTGCCGGGTGGTGGGGATCTCCGGCGGCGAGGCAAAATGTTCGTATGTCGTAGAAACCTTGGGGTTCGATGCCTGTATCGATCATCGCGCCGCCGGGTTTGCCGAGCGGCTGGCCGCGGCCTGCCCCGATGGCGTCGATGTGTCGTTCGAGAACGTCGGGGGGGAGGTGCGCGATGCGGTCTGGCCGCTGCTAAACGATTTCGGGCGAGTCGCCTTGTGCGGCCTGATCGCCAGCTACAGTGATCAAGGCGGGGCGCCCGGGCCGGAATGGTTTCGCATACTCATGCGCCGCCTTACCGTCCGCGGCTTCCTTTTGCGCGACCATGCACACCGGCGCGAGCAATTCCTGGCCGACATGCAGGAGTGGCATCGCTGTGGATTGGTGCAATACCGCGAGGACATCGCCGAAGGTCTGGAGCATGCCCCGGCAGCGTTCTCACGCCTGCTGCAGGGTGAAAACTTTGGCAAAGCGTTGGTGAGACTGGCTGATGGCTGACACGCGCTTGCAAATCGCCGGATCTGTCGCGACGGTCACCATTGATCGCCCACCGGTCAACGCGCTTACCCTTGCCAGTTATCTTGAGATTACGGGCGTATTCGAGACGCTCGGCGCGCGTGAGGACGTGAGCTGCATCGTTCTTACCGGGGCTGGAGATCGCGCGTTCTGCGCCGGCTTCGACTATCGCCAGTTTAATAGTGCGGGTGCAAGTGAGGACGACCCACGTCGGCCAGAGGTCTTGCGAACAATGTTCGAGACCATCCGCAATTGCCCGCTGCCAGTTGTGGCCGCCGTCAACGGCCCGGCGATCGGTGCGGGATGCGTGCTAGCGGCGGTCTGCGACATCCGGCTTGCCGCCGATACAGCGCGCTTCGGACTTCCGGAAATCGATTTCGGGAGGATCGGAGGGGCCGCCTATCTTGCTCCGCTCGTATCCCCAGACTGCCTGCGCTACATGGCGCTCACTGGGCTCCCCCTGTCGGCGCAACTGGCGTTGAGGGTGGGGCTGGTCTGGGACTTGGTCGAACCGGCGGCACTGCCCGCCGCGGCAGCGGCGCTCGGCGCAAAGCTGGCTTCCAAGCCGCGCCCTGCGCTGGCCGCCATGAAGACCGCGCTTGGTCAGTTGGCAGGGCGGTCGATTGTCGATGGCTACCGCTTCGAACAGGAGCAATCAGTGGCGTTGCGCAAACTGCTTGAAGGCGGGGGGCGGTAATGCTCGCCGGATTACGGGTGCTGGAACTGGGGCAAAACGTCGCCGGGCCGCATGCTTCGCAGATCCTCGCCGATCTTGGTGCGGAGGTCATCAAGATTGAACGCCCGGGAGGCGAAGAGGGTCGGCGCCTTGGGCCCCCGTTCGTCGGGGACGATGCGGCCTGGTACCATCATATCAACCGCGGCAAAAAATCGGTGACGATTGACCTGAAGGATATAAGTCAACGCGACAGCCTGATCGCGCTGATTGGCGGCGCGGACGTCTTCATCCACAATAGCCGCCCCGGTGTGATGGCTCGGTTCGGCCTGGATGCAGCGACCATGCGGGCGCGATTCCCCAGGCTGATCTATGCCGATATCAGCGCCTTCGGCAGCCGCGGGCCGCTGGCAGACCGCCCGGGTTACGAACTGCTGATGCAGGCCTATGGTGGCTTGATGAGCATTACCGGGGGGCCGGACGCGCCTCCTACGCGGATGGCACCGTCGATGGTCGATCTCGGCACTGGAATGTGGGTTGCGATCGGCATCCTGGCGGCGCTGGTTCGGCGCGGAGTGACCGGCACCGGCGCACACGTCGAAGCGTCGCTTCTTGAAACCGCGCTCGATTTCTCCGCAATCCATATCGTCAACTACCTCGCGTCCAGGGCTATGCCTCAACGCAGCACCGATGGCTTCCCCGGACTCGTGCCCTATGGTGGGATGCGCTGTAGCGATGGCAGCCTGATCGTCGGCGCGGGTAACGACCGTTTGTTCGCCAAACTGGCAACCACGCTGGGCCGGCCCGAATGGGCGATCGATCCCCGCTTTGCGAACAATGCAGCCCGGGTGGAACATAGGGCCGAACTTCATGC
>JAZKHF010000103.1:0-6435 GCA_040385545.1 Pseudomonadota bacterium | reverse complement strand
TGGCGACCGATCGAGGAGGGCGGGAAGGTCATCGCGCTCACCGGCCCCGACGGATCGATCAGTCTTGAGCCCGCGGGTCAGTTCGAACTGTCCGGCGCGCCTTTGTCCAACCTCCACGAGAGCTGCGCCGAGAGCGGTCGGCACCTGCAGCAGGTCAAGGCGGTCGGCGATGAGCTTGGGCTTGGCTTCCTCGGCCTCGGCATGTGGCCCGACAAGACGCGCGCGGAACTGCCGATCATGCCCAAGGGCCGCTACAAGATCATGCTGAGCCACATGCCGCGGGTCGGCAATCTCGGGCTCGACATGATGCTCCGCACCTGCACCATCCAGGTCAACCTCGATTATCAGTCCGAGGCCGACATGGTGAAGAAGTTCCGGGTGGGGCTCGCATTGCAGCCGGTGGCGACCGCCCTGTTCGCCAATTCGCCGTTCACCGAAGGCAAGCCCAATGGCTTCAAGAGCTTCCGCAGCCACATCTGGGAAGACACCGACCCGCATCGCACGGGAATGCTGCCGTTCGTGTTCGAGGACGGCTTCGGATATGAGCGTTACTGCGACTATGCGCTCGACGTGCCCATGTATTTCGTGTTCCGCGACGGCAAGTATATCGACGCCGCGGGCTTAAGCTTCCGCGATTTCCTCGACGGCAAATTGTCAGTGCTGCCGGGCGAAAAGCCGACCATCGCCGACTGGAACGATCACCTTTCCACCGCCTTCCCCGAAGTCCGGTTGAAAAGCTTTCTTGAAATGCGCGGGGCCGATGGCGGGCGTTGGGGTCGGATCTGCGCGCTTCCGGCGCTGTGGGTCGGCTTGCTCTATGACGACAATGCGCTCGATGCGGCGTGGGACCGGGTCAAGCATTGGACGATCGAGGAACGCGAGGCGCTTCGCCATGCCGTCCCGCGCGAGGCGCTGAGCGCGGCGGTGCCGGGCGGCGGAACGGTGCGCGAGCTGGCCGGCGAAGTGCTGGAAATCGCCACCTCGGGCCTCAGCGCGCGCGGGCAATTGAACGCCAGCGGCGACAATGAAAGCGGCTTCCTCGACCCGCTGCGCGACGTTGTGGCCAGCGGCATGACCTTCGCCGACCGCCTGCTGGAACGCTATCATGGACCATGGCATGGCGACGTCAGTCACGTATATGGCGAGTACAGCTTTTAGGCCGGAGACTTCGATGACAGAACGCCGCACGCTTTACCCGCCGATCGAACCTTACGAGACGGGGATGCTCGATGTCGGCGACGGGCACACGCTTTATTGGGAGCGATGCGGGACGCCGGGGGCCAAGCCGGCGGTGTTCCTTCACGGCGGACCAGGATCGGGCTGCAGCCCCAAGCAGCGCCAGCAATTCGACCCGGCCAAATATGATGTGCTTTTATTCGATCAGCGCGGGTGCGGACGGTCGACTCCTTTCGCCAGTCTGGAACACAACACCACCTGGCATCTGGTGCGCGATATCGAGGCGCTGCGCGAACTGGCCGGGATCGAAAAGTGGATGGTGTTCGGCGGCAGCTGGGGATCGACGCTCAGCCTGGCCTATGCCCAGACCCACCCGGGCCGGGTCACCGAGCTGGTGCTGCGCGGCATCTTCCTGTTTCGCCAGCAGGAGGTCGACTGGCTGTACAAATATGGCGCGTCGGAACTCTATCCCGAGGGCTGGCAGGAATTCACCGGCCTGCTGCAGGACAGCGAGCGCGACCAGGTGGTCGAGGCCTATCACCGCCGACTGACGAGTGGCGACGACGCGGTGCGGCTAGCCGCGGCCAAGGCCTGGAGCACGTGGGAAGGGCTGACCGTCACCTTGCTAACCGACGCGGCGATGCTCGAGGAATTCACCGAGGATAATCACGCCATCGCGATCGCCCGGATCGAGAATCATTACATGCGCAACCTCGGCTGGCTCGACGACGATCAATTGCTCGAGAATGCCCACAAGCTGAAGGGCATTCCGGGCGTCATCGTCCAGGGGCGCCACGATTGTTGTACCCCGCCGAGTGCGGCCTGGGATCTGAAGCAGGCCTGGCCCGAGGTCGAACTGAACATCGTGCCCGACGGCGGGCATTTGTTCACCGAGCCGGGCATCACCGACGGTCTGGTGCGCGCGACGGACCGGTTCGCTAAGGGCTAGAAGTCGGGCAGCTTCTGTTTCGCTTCGCCCCAGCCGGCAAGCAATTTCGATCCCGCGCGCTCCACCAATTTGTCCGCATCGCGGATTGTGTACGTCGCCGCGGAATCAATCTGATCCATTTCGGACCAATTCACCGGGGCGGCGACCGGGGCGTTTTCACGGGCGCGGGCCGAGTAAGGCATGACCGCGGTCGCACCACGCTGGTTGCGCAGCCAGTCGAGGAAGATACGGCCCTTGCGTTGGGTCTTGCGGATGTTGGCGGTGAACAGTTCCGGCTCGGCCTCGGCGATGGCGCGGGAAAATCGATCGGCGAAGCTCTTTACCTTGGGCCAGGTCGCGCTTTGGTCGAGGGGGGCGATGACATGGATTCCCTTGCCGCCTGACAATAAGGGAAAGGTCTCCAGCCCCAAATCGGCAAGCATGTCGCGAAGGCGAAGGGCCGCGTCTTTTACCTTGGCGAAATCGAGACCGACATCGGGATCGAGGTCGAATACCAGCCTGTCGGGCTTTTCGAGCGGCTTGATGCGGCTGCCCCAGCCGTGAAACTCGATGGTGCCGAACTGGACGCAGGCCAGCATCCCGCGGGGATCGTCGAACCACAGATAATCCTCGGACCCGCCGTTCTTTTCCTTGATCGCGATATGCTTCACGAATTTGCCCAGCGCGCCATTGTCATGCTTCTGGAAAAAGCACGCCTTGCCTCGACCCTGCGGGCAACGGACGAGGGTCATCGGGCGGCGCGCGGCATCGTTCAGGAACAGCGCCTCGACCGCGGCATAATAATCCGCGAGGTCGCCCTTGGTGAGCTTGGCCTCGGGGAAAATGACCCTGTCGGGATTGGTGATCTTGATCCCGAAATTGTCGGCGTTTGGCGCATGGACCGGCACTTCGCGCACCACCTCGCTCGCCTTCTTGTCCTCTCGAAGGCCGATGAAACTGGGGTGGCGCAACGTCCCCGCCGCGGTGAATTCGGTGAAGGCGACTTCGGCCACCAATTTGGGCGTGATCCAGTGCGAATCGCGAAGCGCCGGTTTCGGCATGTCGAGCGGCGGCGCCTTGACCGCCAGCGGCTTCATCGTCGCGGCCAGATCGGCGATCATCTTGGTATCAAAGCCAGTCCCGACCTTGCCGGCATAGGTCAGTTTTTTGCCGTCCCTCATCGCGAGATGCAGTGAACGGAAGCCGGCGCGCCGGTCGCTCGCCTGCCAGCCGACGATCACGAATTCCTGCCGGGCGATGCATTTGACCTTGAGCCAGTTCTTGCCGCGCGCGCCGCGGTAGGAAGCCGACGCCTTCTTGGCGATGATGCCCTCTCCGCCTTCCGCGCAAATGGCGTCGAACAGGGCCTCGCCCTTGGCGACAATGTGATCGCCATAGAGGATCGGCGCCGCGACACCCTTGAGCAAAGCCGCGAGCCGTTCCTTGCGCTCGAGATTGGAGAGCGCGGTGATATCCTTTCCCTGATAGACCAGCAGGTCGAACGCGTAAAAAGCCAGGTCGGCGCTGCCGTCATCCTTGAGCACCCGCTGAAGCAGGCCGAAGTCCGGCTTGCCATCTTCGCCCAGTGCGACCGCCTCACCGTCGATCAGACAGCCCGCCGGAAGGTCGGCCGCCGCCTTGACCAGCCCGCGGAACTTGTCGCTCCAGTCGTGGCCGTTGCGGGTGAATGCAGTCGCCGATCCGCCGCCGGTGGCCAGCAGCAGTCGGTAGCCGTCATATTTATACTCGAACAGCCAGTCCGATCCGCTCGGCACCGCATCGACCAACGTGGCGAGTTGCGGCAGCTGGAATTTGGGTGGCGGCCTTGTTTTCACTTTTTTTGTCGCGCCGCCCGATCGCCACTCGTCGCTGCCTGCAGCGATCTCGGCCATCGTCCGCTTGGTAGTGACGCTGGTCAGTCCCTCTTCGATCAATGTCTCACCGGGACCGGTGAATTTGTCTTCGACTTTCTTGAGCATCCAATTCTCGCCCTTTTCACCCGGGCGGCCTTTGAGGCGAAACATGACCCATTCGCCCTTCATCCGTTCGCCTTCGAGGGTGAAGTGGAGGTGGCCTTCCAAAATCGTCTTGCGGGGATCCTTGCCCGGCTCGGGGATCCAACGCCCACGGTCCCACAGCATCACTGTGCCGCCGCCATATTCGCCCGTAGGAATGGTCCCCTCGAAGCTGCCATAGTCGAGCGGATGATCCTCGGTGCGAACCGCGAGCCTTTTGTCGTCGGGATCGATCGAGGGGCCCTTGGGCACCGCCCAGCTTTTCAGCACCCCGTCCATCTCAAGCCGGAAATCCCAGTGCAGGCGGCTCGCCTCATGCTTCTGCACGACGAAGCTATCGCCCTTCGCGCGTCCGGTCTTGCCCTTGGGCTCGGCGGTCTTCGAGAAGTTGCGTTTCTTGTTATAGGTCGCGATATCGAGCGCGCGGACCATGGATCAGGCCCGTTTCTTCGCCGGCGTTTTCCTGGCGGGTGCCTTCTTTGCAGCCGCCTTCTTCGCCGGCGCGCGATCCCCACTGTCGATGCTCCTCTTGAGTGCCGCCATCAGGTCGATGACGTTGCTGCCCTTGGCCGGCTTGTCGGGTCTGTCATCCTGGATAACGCGCTTGCCCTTTTTCTTCTGCTTTTCGGCGATCAACTTGCGAAGCGCCTCAATGTAGCGATTCTCGAATTCGCTCGCATCGAAGGCGCTGGCTTTTTTCTCGATGAGGGTGCTGGCCAGGTCGAGCAAATCGGGATCGGGCTTGGTGTCGCCGATGTCACGAAAATAGCTTGAAGCCTTGTGAACTTCGTCGGCGTAGCGAAGCGTCTCCAGCACCATCCCGCGCCCGCACGCTTTCAGGCTGACGACATATTCCTGCCCGCGCATCGCCAATTGGCCGATGCCGACCTTCTTCGCCTTCCGCAGCGCCTCGCGCACCACCACGAACGCTTCCTCGGCGAGGTCGTCGGACGGCACGACATAATAGGGCTTGTCGTAATAGATCGGGTCGATGTCGGCATAATCGACGAACTGAGTCAGCTCGAGCGTCTTGCGGCTCTCCAGTTTGACCTTCTCGATCTCCTCCGGGTCGAGCAGGACATATTCGCCCTTTTCGACCTCATAACCTTTCAATATTTCGTCGCGGTCGACCGGCCCGATCCCCGGCACGACCTTTTCATATTTGACGCGCTGGCCCGACGGTTCGTGCACCTGGTGGAAGGCGATCGACTTGCCCGCTTTGGTCGCGGGGTAGATTTCGACCGGGATCGACACCAAAGCCAGCCTGATCTGTCCCCGCCAACTTGGCCGCGCCGCCATACCCTGCTCCATCGAATGATTTCGGAACCGATTCAATCATCGGCGCCCGGAGTCGTTCCCCGCCCGCCGGAACGTATCGTCTCATGGGTCATTTACTCGATCTCAATCGTCCGCAGCTATGGAGGGGCGCACAGAAGAGGCAGTTCGATCAATGCTTGAAACGATGACCCGGAGAATGCGCGCCCGATCGGCCGCCTTGCTCGTGTCCATCGAAGCGGGCCTTGGTCGCATCATGATCTTCTGGCTGCTTCTTGCCGGACTGGCCGTTGCGCTCCGGATCGCGCTGAGCCCCATCCCCAATGGTCTCCAGCCCGCGACGTTAGCCCCTTATGCCCTGCTCATTTTCGCGCCGCTTGCGTCGATGGCCCTGGCCCTGCGCTGGTTCGCCGATGGCGAGGATCAGACGCAGCCCGCCGTCCGCCTGGCCCGGATCGGTGACTGGCACATTGTGACGCGCGACCGGGCGATGCGGCATCGACTTTACGGGACGAGTGGCCTGATGGTCTCGTTGTTGATCGCGATCCTGCTCAACGTGCCGCTCCGGGGACTGGAATATCTTGCCGCCATGCCGGCCATTTCGGGTGCGGTGCCGGCATGGTTGTCGAGGCTCCATCTGATCATGACGATTGATGTCGTCCTGATGTCGAGCCTGTACACCATTGCTTTTATCGCCGCGCTTCGCTGCGTCCCGTCTTTCCCGCGCCTCATCGCGGCGATCTGGATGCTCGATCTGGCGATGCAGGTCACAACCGCGCAAGTGATGGCGAGGGTGGCCGAACTGCCCCGCGGCGTCGCTGGGCCACTCCACTCGCTGCTCGAAGGCAATGTGCTGAAGGTGATGGCGAGCGTCGCCCTGTGGCTGCCCTATCTGTTGCTGTCGAAACGGGTCAACGTGACGTTCCGCCACCGAATCCCTGCCTGAGCCGTTGACCGGTGATGCCCGCTTGTGGCAGTCGCCGCCGGGTTGCGGGTGTAGCTCAATGGTAGAGCAGAAGCCTTCCAAGCTTACGACGAGGG
>JAZKHF010000102.1:0-5181 GCA_040385545.1 Pseudomonadota bacterium | reverse complement strand
TTTGTACAGCGACCGCTCGTTGCGCCCGGCCAGCACATTCTTCATCGGCCGAAAGTCGCTAGTGAAGATCCGCACCGATCCCAATGTGTTGCGCGCTTCGCTTTCGGTCATCCCAACCCCGGCGAGCGGCGGATGGCTGAATACCGCGCTCGGAATATGGTCGTAATCAATGGTGCATTCCTTGCCGCCGAACACGCGGTCGGCAAACGCCTGTCCCTCGCGGATCGCAACCGGAGTCAATTGCACGCGGTCGGTGACATCGCCGATCGCATAGATCGAAGGCACGTTGGTGCGGTTTTCGGCGTCCACCTTGACCGCATTTCGCTCGCCAAGCTCGACGCCGACATCCTCAAGCCCCAGCCCCGCGACATTTGGCTCACGCCCAATCGCGAACAGAACCTGGTCGGCGACCAGATCGTCACACCCTTCCATGTCAATCTTGAGCATCCCGTCGTCTTGGCGCTCAATCGAATTAAATGTTGAATTGAACCGGAAGTCGATGCCCTTCGCCAGGCTGATCTGCAGCAACCGGTCGCGCAATTGCTCGTCATAGCCGCGCAGGATCGTATCGCTGCGATTGACGATCGTCACATGGCTTCCGAACTGGTGGAAAATACCGGCGAACTCGTTGGCGATATAGCCACCGCCAGCGATCACGATCCGCTTTGGCAATTCCTCCAGATGGAACACCTCGTTGGAACTGATCGCATGCTCGACCCCTTCGATCTCCGGCAGCATCGGATGCGCACCCGTCGCAACGCAAATGATCCGCGCGGAGTGGACCGCCCCTGACGCCAACCGAACCTCGTTGGGTCCCGTAATCACCGCCCGTTCGTGAAGAATCGTCACATCGTGATTGGCCAGGGTCTGCTCGTACAGCCCTTCCAGCCGTCCGACCTCGGCCAGCACATTGTCGCGCAGCACCGGCCAGTTGAAGTGGCAGCTTGAAATATCCCAGCCGAACATCGCCGCGTCGTTCAAATCCTCGGCGAAGTGCGCGCCATAAACGAGCAGTTTCTTCGGCACGCAGCCGCGGATCACGCAGGTTCCGCCGACCTTATGCTCTTCGGCCACCGCCACCTTTGCGCCATGCGCCGCAGCGATCCGCGCCGCGCGTACGCCGCCCGAACCAGCACCGATCACGATCAGATCATAATCCATTACAGGCCCGCCTTTTGGATCAGCGCTCGCGTCGATGGATCGAAGCTATCGCGATGTTCCGGATCCTCCAGTTCGCGCGCCAGCCTCTTGCCCAGCTCGACCCCGAACTGGTCGAACGGGTTGATCCCCAGCATCACCGCATTGGCAAAAGTACGATGCTCGTAAAACGCCACCAGCGCCCCCAATGTCCGCGGATCGAGCCGATCCAGCAGGATCGTCGACGACGGGCGGTCGCCGGGGAAATTCTTGTACCCGTCGTCGGACGCATCGCCCTTCATCAGCGCCGCGCCTTGCGCGAACGCATTGAGCAGCAATGCACTATGATGCGCCGGGTCCTGCCCGTCCTCGGCCTCTGTCACCGCGACAAACTCGACCGGCACCAGATGCGTGCCCTGGTGCAGCAATTGGAACACCGCATGCTGCGCGTCAGTGCCCGTTCCGCCCCACGTTACCGGCGCGCTCGGCCGGTTAAGCGGCTTTCCGTCAGCTGTGACCGACTTACCGTTCGATTCCATCTCCAGTTGCTGCAAATACGACGGAAGCAGCCGCAGCCGCTCGTCATAGGCAAACACCGCGCGGGTCCCGGCATGCATCTTCTGGCTGTAGATCAGGTCCGCAAACGCTGCGAGCAAAGGCGCATTCCTCGCCGGTTCGGCAAGCCGGAAGTGCCGGTCCATCTCGCCCGCGCCCTCAAGCAATTCCTCGAATGCCTCCCAGCCGAGCGCCAGCGCGACCGAGAAACCGACCGACGACCACATCGAATATCGTCCGCCGACTCCCTCGCCAAAGGGCAGGACGCGGGTTTCGTCGATCCCGAAGTCGATCGCCGCCTGTGGGTTGGCGGTGACCGCGATCACCCGCCCGAACGGATCCTCGACCCCCGCTTCTTGCATCCACGCGATCGCCGCGCGGACGTTCATCAGCGTTTCGGCGGTCGAAAAGGTTTTCGATACCGCCACGATCAGGGTCGATTCGGGGTCGAGCGGGTCGGTCGCGTCGTCGACCGCCTGGCCATCGATATTGCTGAGAATGCTTACCCCGTAATTGCCGATGTCGCGGCCCAGTGCGTCGAGCAGCAATTCCGGCCCCAGCGCCGATCCGCCGATCCCGATATGCAACAATCCGTGCACCTCGCCGAACGCCCCG
Organism: Pseudomonadota bacterium; assembly: GCA_040385545.1. Taxonomy (GTDB): domain Bacteria; phylum Pseudomonadota; class Alphaproteobacteria; order Sphingomonadales; family Sphingomonadaceae; genus Sphingomicrobium. The sequence continues at coordinate 2,874 of JAZKHF010000102.1, read as the reverse complement.
CCCTCGATCGCATCGACCAGCGACCGCATCCGCTGATGCAGCGCCGCGGCGATCTTCACATCCTCGGGTGCGCCCTGCCCGCGCTCGGCGACATGGGTCGCGGGCCGGCCTTCGCTGGCATTGACGATCGCGCCCGAAAACAGCGCCTCGCGCTTGGCGGCAAAGCCCTGTGCCTCGGCCAGTTGCTCGAACTTCCCGATCAGCTCCGCATCGAGATGCGTCTTCGACCAGTCAAAATACATCCCCCCAAGGCTCAGCGACAGCTTCGACAGCCGGTCGGGCTCCGCCGCGAACAGGTCGTCGAGCCGAGCCAGCTTATGGCCATCGATCGCGGCCCATGGGCCGTCTTGGTGGAGCGTTTCGGTCATGCCCGCCTCTTAGAACGACGAGCGGCAAAAACCATCCCTGCCTTGACCTCGACACGCCAGCCCGAAAGAAGGCCCCGATGCCCGATCCTGTTGCTTCCCCACCGGCCAAAACCGATCGAATGACCCTCGGTGCCATGATTCGCTGGCTCGCAGGCCTTGCCTTGTTCGCCTGGATCCTGCGCAGCCTGATCGTCGCCCCGTTCAGCATCCCGACCGGATCGATGCTCCCGACGATGGCGATCGGCGACTATCTGTTCGTCTGGAAATGGCCCTACGGCTATTCGCGCCACAGCTTTCCGCTGCAGATTCCGTCGTTCGATGGCCGGGCACTGGGCAGCCTTCCGGAACGCGGCGACGTGGTGATCTTCAAGCGGCCTGATGCGCAGGGCGGCGATTGGGTCAAGCGGGTCATCGGCCTGCCCGGCGATACCATCGCAGTTTCGGGCGGGGTGTTGATCCTCAACGGCAGACCGGTGCGAAGGCAAAGCATCGGCACGATCACCATGAAGATCAGCCCCAACAGCCCCTGCCGGTTCAAGCCCGCTGCAAACCCATGCCCCTACCCGGCCCACCGCGAGACGTTGCCCAACGGCCGATCGTACATCACACTCGATCAGGTCAGCGGCGGCGCGGGGGATGAGTATGCGCCCCGAACGGTGTCGCCCGGGCACCTGTTCCTGATGGGAGACAATCGCGACGACAGCCTCGACAGCCGCTTTTCGCTCAACGAAGGCGGGGTCGGACTCGTACCCACCGACCGATTGGTCGGACGCGCGGCCATTGCCTTCTGGTCGACCGACGGCAGTGCGTCCTATTGGAAACCCTGGACCTGGTTCAGCGCCTTGCGCTGGGGCCGCATCGGAACCGCCTACCAGCCATGACGGACCTGACCACCTATCTTTCCGCCGCACTTGGCGCGCCGCCCCGAAATCTTGCTCTGTATGAGCAGGCATTGACCCACGGAAGCGCTGGCAAGAAGACCTATGAACGGCTCGAGTTTCTCGGTGACCGGGTGCTCGGCCTCGCCATCGCCGAATGGCTCTACGAGCGTTTCCCCGACGAGCCCGAGGGCAAGATGAGCCGGCGCCTGAACGCCCTCGTCGCGCGCGAAACCTGTGCCGAGGTTGGTCGCGCCATTGCCGTTCAGCCTCACATCCGCCTCGGTCGACAGGCGCGGGAGGATCACGCCACCGATAGCGACAATGTCATCGGCGATGTGGTCGAAAGCCTGATCGGCGCGCTGTACCTCGATCATGGTCAGGCCGCGACGATGGCCTTCGTTCGCCGCCATTGGTCGCCCTATCTCGACAATCAAAAGGCCGCGCCCGTTCATCCGAAAGCGGCCCTTCAGGAACTTGCCGCGGCGCGCAGATGGGCCGCGCCCGTCTATGAACTGGTCAGCCGCTTCGGCCTCCACCACGCCCCCACCTTCCGCATCAAGGTCAGCATCCGCGGCGCCGGCGAGGCCGAAGCCGAGGGCTCGTCCAAGCAGGATGCCGAGACAGCGGCGGCGATTGCCCTTTTAGAGGTGATCGGTTCACCAAAAACCCGTCCGTCCTGAGCTTGTCGAAGGACTGCCCTTGGCCTTCGGGACCTACATGCTCCACGTAAACGGCGGCAAATTCTACGTCGGCCATACCGACGACCTTGAGCGCCGCATTTCGCAGCATATGGCGGGTCACTTCCCCGGCTTCACCCGCGATCATCTTCCCGTGAAACTTGTATGGTCGCAGGAATTCTCTACGCGGCACGGAGCAAAGGATGCCGAAAAGCGCCTCAAGGGTTGGAGCCGTGCCAAGAAGCTCGCGTTGATCCGCGACGATTGGCCACAAATCTCCCAACTGGCGAAGAGCAAAGGCAGTCCTTCGACAAGCTCAGGACAAACGGACGTTGAACACTAATCCATCCCCCACCCGCCGCTGCGGCATCGTTGCCATCCTCGGCGCGCCTAATGCCGGCAAGTCGACCCTCACCAACGCCCTCGTCGGCCAGAAGGTCGCGATCGTCAGCCCCAAGGCGCAGACCACCCGCGCCCGGCTGATGGGCATCGCCATCGACGGCGAGACGCAGATGCTGCTGGTCGACACGCCCGGCATCTTCACCCCCAATCGCCGCCTCGACCGCGCCATGGTCAAGGCCGCGTGGGAAGGCGCCGAGGATGCCGACCGCGTGGTGCTGGTGATCGACGCCGCGGCCAAGGTCGGCCCGCGCGTCGAGCAGGTGATCGAGGGTGTCGAAGCCCGCTCCGAGCCCAAGATCCTCGTCCTCAACAAGGTCGATATCGCCGACAAGGGCCAATTGCTGACCATCGCGCAATCCCTCGCCGAGCGGCTCAAGCCCGAGCAGATCTTCATGATCAGTTCGACCACTGGCGACGGCGTTGAAGATTTGAAGGCGCACCTCTCCGCTGCCATGCCCGCAGGCGACTGGCACTTCCCCGACGACCAGCTCACCGACGCCACCGACCGCATGGTCGCGGCCGAGCTGACCCGCGAGCAGCTCTACC
>JAZKHF010000101.1:0-5627 GCA_040385545.1 Pseudomonadota bacterium | reverse complement strand
AGCTTCATCGTCGCCGATTGCCCGGGGCATGAGCAATATACCCGCAACATGGTGACCGGCGCCTCGACCGCCGACCTCGCGGTGATCCTGCTCGACGCGCGTGCCGGGGTGCTGACCCAGACGCGGCGGCATTCGCACCTCGTCCATCTGCTCGGGGTGCGGCACATCGTGCTGGCGGTGACCAAGATGGACCTGGTCGATTACGATCAAGCGACCTTCGAGCGCCACGCCGCCGACTATCGCGCCTTCGCGGACTCGATCGGCATTACGGAAGTCACCGCGATCCCGACCTCGGGGGTCAACGGCGACAATGTCGCGGCAACCAGTCATGCAATGCCCTGGTATCGTGGCCCGGCCTTGCTCGACCATCTCGAAACGGTCGAACTCGACAGCGCCGCCGCGGCATCGCGCCCGTTCCGGCTCCCCGTGCAACTGGTCCAGCGCCCCGACGCCAGTTTCCGCGGATTCGCCGGACTGGTCGCTTCGGGCCGCGTCGCGGTCGGCGATGCGGTTCGCATCCTGCCCTCGGGCAAGACCAGCAGTGCCGCGCGGATCTTGCTCGGCGATGTCGATGTCGGCGAAGCGCAGGCGGGGCAATCGATCACCCTGACTCTCGCGTCGGAAGTCGATTGCTCGCGCGGCGACGTCATCGCCATCGCGGCCGACCCGCCCGAGGTCGCCGACCAGTTCGAGGCGTCGATCGTGTGGATGAACGAGGAACCGCTGCTCCCCGGCCGCGGTTACTGGCTGAAGCTCGCCACCCAGACCGTCTCCGCCACCATCGCCGCGCCCAAATATGCGCTGGCCGTGGACACCGGCGAGCATCTCGCCGCCAAGACGCTGGAGCTCAACGATATCGGGGTCGCGGAAATCACCACCGACCGACCCTTGGTGTTCGAACCCTACAGCGACAGCCGCGCGCTTGGCGGCTTCATCCTGGTCGACAAGATCACCAACGCCACCGTCGCCGCGGGCATGCTCCATTTCGCGCTCCGCCGCGCGCACAACATCCACTGGCAGGCGCTCGACATCGGGCCCGAGGCTCACGCCCGCCTGAAGGGCCAGAAGCCCGCGATCCTGTGGTTCACCGGCCTGAGCGGCGCGGGCAAATCGACCATCGCCAATCTGGTCGAGAAGAAATTGCATGCGATCGGCCGCCACACCTTCCTGCTCGACGGCGACAATGTCCGCCACGGCCTCAACAAGGATTTGGGTTTCACCGACGCCGACCGGATCGAGAATGTCCGCCGCGTGGGGGAGGTGGCGCGGCTGATGGCCGATGCCGGCCTGATCGTGATCACCGCTTTCATCAGCCCGTTCCGCGCCGAACGCGCGATGGCGCGTGCAATGCAACGCGAGGGCGAGTTCGTCGAAATCTTCATCGACACGCCGCTGGCGGAGGCCGAGAAGCGCGACGTCAAAGGCCTCTACGCCAAAGCGCGCGCGGGGGAGCTGGCCAATTTCACCGGCATCGACAGTCCGTATGAAGCGCCCGAACAGCCCGACCTGCGCATCGAGACGACCGCGATGAATGCCGAAGAGGCGGCGTCGACGATCGTCGATTTTCTGATGGATCGCGACCGCTAAAGCGAATCAGTCCGCCGCCAGCGCCGCGACATAGGCACGCGCCCGGTCGAGTGTCGTCGCGGCATCCTGGCCCGGGACGTAAACCCCCGATCCCAAACCGAATCCGTTCGCGCCCGCCTGGGTCCACCGCGCCATCGCTTCGGGCGCGACGCCGCCGACCACGATCAGCAGTGCATCCTTGGGCAACACCGCGCGCTGCGCCTTGATCACCGCCGGCGATCCGGCTTCGGCAGGAAAGAATTTGAGGGCGTGGGCCCCCGCATCGAGCGCTGCAAACGCTTCGGTCGGGGTGAAATAGCCGGGGCAGGAGATCATGCCCGCAGCCACTGTCGCGGCGATGACCGCGGGGTTCGTATTCGGCGACACGATCAGTTGCCCGCCGACGCCGCGCACCTGCTCGACCTGCTCGGCCCGGAGAACGGTCCCGGCGCCTACAATCGCCTGTCCCTGCAGCCGCCTGGCCAGGCGTTCGATGCTGTCGAGCGGATCGGGCGAATTGAGCGGCACCTCAACGATCCTTATTCCAGCTTCGACCAGCGCCTCGCCAATCACTTCCACCTCGTCGGGCCGCACGCCGCGAAGGACTGCGATCAGTGGACATGAAGCGAAATGGAGTTCGAACTGTTCGGCGATGGACATTGCGCCGTCCTAGCGATTGCGCCCGCGCCTGCAACATCGTGAAGGCAGCGGCTGATGACCCCTACGGGAAGGGGCGCCATTTGAAAAAAGCCAATAAATTCAATAATGCAATTCGCGAGAAAGTCGACAAGTGTAAGCTTGGTTGCAATACACGTGTGTAAGCAGTCCCGTGGGAATTTGCAACGTCCACTTTGCGCCCATGTCGGTCGTTCGGACCTCTCGCGGACGTTCCTGAAAGCGGACCTTGATGACGCGGACCCGGTATCCCGCTTCCGCGCCGGTTTTCCATGATCAAAGCGGATCATTGGCTGCGCCCGCCATCCTCAGCATTTAGAGGGCAGCGAGTGTCGCCAGCCCCAATATCGAGATTGTACTTCGCTCCACATTCAGGGCCGGCATCTCGACTACTGCCGCGCGGGATGGCGAACACGCAGATCCACGCGACACGGGGTCTCCGAAAGTTTTTCGGGCGTAAGGGGTTCCTTACGCAACACTCACCGAGGAAACCTAAGGCAGAAGCGTGCAATGCACAAAATGCCTAGTGACCCATAAACCAGGATGTATCGGACTTCTTTATCAATTCGGCAGTCACGCCACCAAGCACACGCTCTGCGAAGGGGGTGCGGTTATAAACGCCAGCAACTATCAGCGTTGCCTCCTCACGTTCCGCCTGGTCAAGCAGGTCGATCGCAGTGTTTCCTCGAAATGGAACATGAACGTGTTTTGCTGCGACGTCATGGCGGCGCAAATGCTTTGCAACAGCTTCGAGCCGGTCACTGGATACTTCGTCTCCAACCCCAACCACAGCTACACTGTCCGCGCGTTGTAGGAAGGGCAGTGCGTCGTGAGCTGCCCGGCGAGCTTGCGATGAATCCTTCCACGCGACGATTATTCTCGGGAAGCGGGAGGTCGTAACGCTCTTGCCAAGGCGAAGAACGGGTGTTCCTGATGTTAGAATAAGCTCGGCCGCATTTGGCGACACACATTCTCCTTCATCATGGGCGCTGGTAATAAGCAAATCGGCGATAAGGAGATGTTCTCGCAATGCCACGGATGGCTCTGTGATGGCGGAGCACCACTCTGCCTCCACTCCTGTTCCGGAAAGGACCTCGTCGAAAGCACTGCGCGTGCCTCGAAGAGCCTCTTCCATCGCGCGCGTATGCTCGTGGGTAGAAAGAGCGCCCGCGGCCAGGACGTCGCCTACGATGGAAATGCGCGGCCAGGCGAAAGATACTACGGACAGGCTGGCGCCGAATTCGACGGCCGTCTCGCGGGCGTGCTCCAGTGTGCGATGTACGTCCAACTTCGGGCAGGCATCGACTACGATCTCGCGAAATGTTCCGGGCTCTTTCTCCGTCATGGCGGTTACGATAGCATTCCCGATGCCGTTCAGCCAACTTGCTATGTCTAACCAATCCTGCGTCAAAATCAGACAGCATGAATGAGCGCAGACGGATTGAAATCGCAGCAGCGCAAGGTGATCGTACGGGCGGCCGTGGCTCCTGTTCGGTCGGATTGACGGCAGCCTACCAGCTACTCCCATTGGCGATGCGCTTTCCCGAGGACTTAGCGCAACGCATTGCGTTCACACGTATGCCGACGTTTCTCATATTCGTGGGTTCTTAATTTGGCCTGCAGTGGGTATCGAGCGAGCCTTTTTTGTTTGGCTGCGGTAAAACGCGGCTCTGTCGTACAAGAAAGTGACTTCCTCGTATCCCTCGCGCTCAAACGGCCTAAGCACCGCCTTTACATTCTTCGAGAATCGCCAGCACGATGGCTTTCGCCATCACCACTTGAACGCTCGGATACAGGCCGAGCAATATGATCCGTGGCACATTAAGAATCGGAAAAGGCAATTGGGCCCGCTTCCTGAATCGCCGCGATTCGTTTTCCTACAAGAATAACTGCGAGGACCGCAATTAAGGCGGAGCTATAACGGAAAAACTGGGCGATCGGAAGCTTACGGCTGTCTCGCAGCATCAACCATGCGATAATCGCAAAGGCGTCGGCATTTAAAATCCCAGCAACGCAGGCGAAGCCCAGCCTCTAAGGAAGGGGCGTCAAATGTGCATTGGGTTCCCCTGCAGAACAAGGGCGGCCTCCTTGATGGACTCTGGCAAGGTGGGGTGAGCATGAACCGTCAGGGCCAAGTCTTCAGAAGACGCGCCAAACTCCATTGCCAGAACGGCTTCCGGGATCATGGTGCCGGCATCCGGGCCGATGATGTGGACCCCAAGCACCTCATCTGTTTGGGCGTGCGCGAGGATCTTGGTCATCCCTCGAGTGTCGCCGTTGCACCTCGCACGACTGTTCGCAGTAAAGGGGAAGACCCCCGATTTGTAAGGGGTGCCGGCCGCCTTCAAATCTTCTTCGGTCTTGCCGACAGTCGCAACTTCCGGCGATGTGTAGATAACCGCAGGCACCTTATTATAATCAACGAGCGCATAACCGCCGGCAAGACCTTCGGCGCAGGCTACTCCATCCAGCGTCGTTTTGTGAGCGAGCATTGGTCCCGGAATTACGTCGCCCACGGCATATACCCCGGGGACGCTGGTAACGAAGCCTTCCTTGACCGGGATACGCCCCTTGTCGTCGAGCACAAGGCCGATCGTTTCGAGACCAAGCCCATCTGTGTACGGCCGGCGCCCAGTTGCAACGAGGACGACGTCCGCTTCTAACACTTCCTCGGTGCCGCCGGCTGACGGTTCGACGTGCACGACCACGCGGTCATCTTCTTTCACTGTGCGGGTCACCTTGGTCGTTAGGCGAAATTTCATCCCCTGCTTCTCAAGCAGTTGATGAAGCTGCTTGGCAATTTCGGCATCCATGCCTGGGACGATTCGATCGAGAAACTCGATGACCGTGACGTCAGCGCCCAGTCGGCGCCACACGGAACCCATTTCGAGGCCAATGTACCCCCCACCAATTACGATCATCCGGCGGGGAACCTCAGAAAGGGAGAGAGCACCGGTCGACGACACAATCTGGAGCTCGTCCACGTCGACGTTCGTCAAAGTGGCGACATCCGAGCCGGTAGCGATAATGATTGCCTTGGTGGCTGTGAGTGACCGGACACTTCCGTCGTTGTGAGCAACATCCAGGATGTTCGCGGCCCTGAACCGCGCAGACCCTTCGACCCATTCGATCTTATTCTTTTTGAAAAGATACGCCACGCCCTTCGTAAGATCCGCCACAACCTTGTCCTTGCGGGCTAGCAGCTGACCAAGATTAAGCGCTACTCCGCCAATTCCGATTCCATGCTCTTCGAGACCGCCGTTCACCTCAGCGTAAAGCTCGGTCGAGTGAAGAAGGGCCTTCGACGGAATGCAGCCTACGTTTAAGCAAGTCCCGCCCAGCGTCGCCCGCCGTTCGATGCAGGCGACGCGAAAGCCGAGCTGCGC
>JAZKHF010000100.1:0-4971 GCA_040385545.1 Pseudomonadota bacterium | reverse complement strand
TCTCGGTGTAAACGAGATGCTCTACCAACTGAGCTAAGCGCCCGCCGAAGCGGTGGCGAGCGGATGCCATGCCGCTCGCCTGGTGGCAAGCCTCAGGCGTCCCGTCGGGCACCCCTTAGAAAGGCCGCCGCCGCGATCCAGAATGACGATAGCAACAGGCTGAACACCACCCCCCGCGAATCCTGTGCCAGCCCGCCGAGCGCCACTGCGATGTGAACCGCGGCGGCGGCCAGCATCGCCATGCTCATGCCAAGCGCGCGAAATCGGACGGCGACCGATCCAAGCAACGCGATCAGGATCGGCAGGCCGAACAGCAGGTTATAGCCATTGTCCTCATTGCCGATCATCCCGACCGCGCCATTGGCCCAGATGATCAGCAATCCCGCGAACGCCGCAAAGGCCACGCCGCCGCGATAGGCCCAGTCGGTCGATTTGCGGACCGCGAGTTCGATCACCAGTCCAACGGTGCCGAACAGGATGCCCGCGAACAGGAAGTCGCTCGCCGTCCATTTCACTTCGTCTGTGAAGCGCATTGCCACGAACGGCACCGCGAGCAGCGCCACTGCCGCGCCCCAGCCAGCGATCCGCCAGCCCTGGCCGCCATTCTTCGTCATCCCTGTTTCCATTGCCATGATCGTTGCTTCCTTCAATAGTGAAGGCCAGTCCATGCCCTGCGGCGTGGGTGAGCGGCATGAGCCCGAGGTGAGGAATCGCTGAAATATGACATCGCGCGCGATAGACTTCGGCCCGTTCCGCCTCGACCGCGACGATCGGCGGCTGACGCGTGACGGTGAGCCGGTGGATCTCAACGCACGCTATTTCGACGCGCTCGTCCTGCTTGCCGATCATCCCGGTCAGCTGATTTCCAAGGACCGGTTTCTGGACGAGGTGTGGCGCGGCGTCCCGGTCACCGATGAAGCGCTGACCCAATGTATCAAAACCCTCCGCCGCGCGCTTGGCGACGACGCAGCGGCACCGCGGTTCATCGAGACGGTGCCCAAGCATGGCTATCGTTTCATCGCGCCGATCGATGGCGCGATGCAGGCGGATCCACCAGCGCCCGTGCGGCAGGAAAGGCAGTCGACCTTGCTGCTCGCCGGCGCGGGGACGATCGGCGGAGGCATGGCGGGACTGGTCGGCGGGCTGGTTTATGGCATCGCCGGGGTTAGCCGCGTGAGCGGCGGCGGGGAGCTTTCGGTGCTGTTGGTGGTGGTCTGCTTGTGCGTTCTCGCGGGTCTGATCGGCGGGATCGGCGTCGCTGGTGGGATTGCGATCGGATTGCGCGGACCGAATGCGCGCGCTTGGAAGATGATCCTCGGCGGTGCGATCGGCGGAATGGTTGTCGGCGCGGGCGCCAAACTGCTCGGCCTCGATGCGTTCAGTCTTCTGGTTGGTCGTGCGCCCGGCGACATTACCGGCGGGGCGGAAGCGACACTGCTGGGCGCCGCGACAGGGCTTGGAGCATGGCTAAGCCGGCGTCCAAGGCGCGGATTGCGGACGTCAACTGGGATCGCGGCTTTAATCGGCGGCGTCGCCGGCGGACTGATAGCGTTGATCGGCGGCACGCTGATGGCTGGCAGCCTTGACGCCCTCGCTACCGGTTTTCCCGACTCCCGTCTCACAATGCACCATATCGGGGCAGTATTCGGTGAGCCACTATTTGGCCCGATTACGCGCACGATTACCTGTATCGCTGAGGCCACGCTGTTTGCCGCGGGCTGCGTGGGAGCGATGATGATCGCGCGGCGTGATTCTTTCTCAAGCCTCCCTCCCAATTTTGGGGGAGGTGTCTCCGACGCTGACGGAGGGAGCAGTCATGCGTAACGGGGGCCATCGGACGACGCCCGACCGCGGCCGCCAACTTCGACGTAATCCGAATAGCCCCATCGACGCTCTCCGGGGCCTAAGCTGCCAATGTCGGCCCGGTCGATCTAAGACCGGACCGATCAAGGGCGAACTTTACGAACAATTATTCGGATCGCCGCCGCAATTATCTGCGATGTATTGGTTGTAATAGTCTTCGTAGCAAGCACCGTATCCGGGATACCCGTCAATTTGCCAATACGCAGTACAGTGGATCCGGGCATAGCGTTCCGCACGGGTCTCGGCATAAGCGACTTGCGCAGGAAGAATAATTCCCGCGACTAGGCTAAGCGTGATCATTAACTTTCTGGGACGTTGCATGCGCATAACGCTCTCCTGACCAACAGACTCGGCATGCTTAGGTTATAAGAATTGCCATTCTAGTAAAGGTATCTTCCTGTGACCCGTGCCAATTATGCGACTATTTGATTCTCCACTACCCGCAGCAGTAATTGACTATGGGGAAGCAAAACGCACTAAAGCGACCGCACCAGCTTGACCGCCATCGCCACCCAAGGCGGATCGGTCACCACTTGCTGACGTCCGCCCGCCCCCGGGGGCAATAGCTGCAATTTGTTGCCCTCGCGTCCGATCAGGCGCCCGAACAGGAAGCGGCCGGCGGGGCGGGGAAGGATGATGTCGCGGTTGAGGGCACGGCCATAGTCTTCGGGCTCGATCGGCGCACACCAGACTTCGTCGCCCGCGCGATAGTCGCCGACGCTCGCCGCCACGGTCAGCCCGATGAGCCCGGGGGCCGGCCGGGGCGGCACCACCAATGTCGTCTTGCGCGGCGCGTGGGCCTGGCCATTGCCGGCCAGAATCGCCACCACCTTCATCTCGCTGCTCTCGCCCCCGCTGACGAGTTCGGAGGCCTCGACCTGCAAGGCGGCGGCGATCCGGTTCAGCCAGCCGACCGACACCGTGCGCGTACCGGTTTCCAGCCGACCGACGGTTTGTGGCGTGGTCGGGGGCACGCAGGCCTTGGCGACATCATCCAGAGTCATGCCCTTGGCGCGGCGGACTTCGCGAATGCGGGTGATCATATATCGCTCCAAGGCTAACCAATAAGGTGCATTTCATGCTGTCCTACAGAACCGCAATCATGGCAACCCCCTTACGACTCGAACCAATGGGAGTGCTGCATGACCGGACACAACAGGCTTCTGGCTGAGCGTCCGATCGATGCCGAGGACCTTAGTCAGTCCCGCTCTGGCAATCGTCGGCCCGCGCGATCGGTCACCGTCAATATCGCCGAATCCCCGCTCGGCTGGCTGTTCGCGCGCGGTCACCTCAGCCAGCGTCAGTTCGATGCCGGCGAACGCCTGCGGTTCGATTATGAGCGGGGGCAATTGTCGCAACGGGTGACGATGGCGTGGGATGCCGCACCGGTGGCGCGCGGTCGTGGCGGCTCTAGCGCGACGCCGGATCTTAGCGGATCGCAGATCGATGCCAAGGCGCGGTTCCAGTCTGCCATCGATCGGGCCGGGCCGGGACTGGCCGACATCTTGTGGCGGATCGTCTGTGCGGGGGAGGGGATGCGCGATGCCGAGACCGCGCTCGGCTGGCCGGCGCGCGCCGGCAAATTGGTGCTCACGCTCGCGCTCGACCGCGTGGCCGATCATTACCGGATTCGGTAAACTGGAAATGCGGGCTTTCCGACTGCGATGTTTGCGACCTATGGGACTTTAATGATCGACCTTCGAAGGGAGCAGCGCTGCCATGATCCTCTACGGTTCAACTATTTCGCCTTTCGTCCGAAAGGTCGCGGCTTACTGCAGCGAGAAGGAGATTGACGTCGAATTTAAATCGGTCGGCATCAATGATCCCGATCCCGGTTTTCGCGCCGCCAGTCCATTTCGCAAAATGCCGGCGCTGGTCGATGGCGATTATGCGCTCGCCGACTCCTCGGCCATCATTCATTATCTCGAGGCCAAATACCCGGAGCCCACGCTGATCCCCGTCGATCCAAAGGAGCGCGGGCGCGTGGTGTGGTTCGACGAATGGTCGGATACGTTGCTGTTCGCCTGTGGTGCCAAAATGTTTTTCAACCGGGTCGTCTCGCCGCGCTTCCTTGGGCGGGAGGGCGACCTCGCCGCCGCCGACGCGGCCGAGCGTGATGATCTGCCAGCATTGCTCGACTATCTTGAGAGCGTTATTCCCGACAGCGGCTATTTGGTTAGCGAGCGGCTGACCGTCGCCGATATCTCGGTGTGCAGCCCGTTCGTGAATTTCCGGCACATGGAGTTGCAAATCGATGCGGCGCGCTATCCCCGGATACAGTCTTACACCGCCGCGATCCTGTCTCGCCCCAGCTTTGCGCCGATTATCGAGCGTGAGACCGCCATGCTAAGCCGCGTGCCAGCATGAAAAGCGCCGCGCTTTCTGTGATGGAAGCGCGGCGCGATTTCAGTTGTCGATGGCCTTAGCGGCTGGTGTCGGACCCGTCGTCGAGAGTCGAATCCTGGCTCGTCGGTTGGCCGGTTTCGATGTCCGAGGTTCCGGCATTTGTATCGGTCTGATCCTCGGGCTGGAAATCCTCGTTTTCGCCCTTGGTCAGATAGTCGCTCGACTGGTCGCTGTCCGAACCGACGAAGCCGGATTGGCCGGCCGTCGATTCAGTCGGCGTCTCGTTACCGGTCTGGCCTTGCTGACCGGTTTCATTCTCGCGGTTGCGCTGTTCGGTCTCGGCGTCGATCCCGCTCTGGCCGGCATTGTCCTGATTATTGTGGTCGGTCATCACTCGCTCCTCGTCAGCCCCATGCTCGATGTTGGTTAAACCGGCGATGGCGCGGGCTCGTTCCCATGCCTCTCGCTCACTTTCGACGAATGGAGCGAGATGCGACGAACCGATTGTTCCGCAACGCAAAAGGCCGCCGAACCATCGGTCCGGCGGCCTTCGCTTGTGACTTGGCTAAGCCCGGATTCAGGCGTCGCTGTCGGTCTTATCCTCGGCGGACGCTTCGGCCTCGACCGGAGCATCGCCCTCGGCCTTGGCTTCGCTTGCACCTTCGTCCGCCGCGTCGTCGGGGATCGTGCCCGGCTCGGCATTGGGATCGAACTCCTCGGTGAAGCTCGCCGTGTCGCGTTCGAACATCTGCGCCATGACGT
>JAZKHF010000099.1:0-3066 GCA_040385545.1 Pseudomonadota bacterium | reverse complement strand
CGGCATCGCCCTCAACAATGCCCGCGACCTCGCCCGCCATGCCGAGACGCTCGGCTACCGCCGCTTCTGGATGGCCGAGCATCATTCGATGCGCGGGATCGCCAGCGCCGCCACCGCGGTCGCGCTCGCCCATGTCGCCGGGGGGACGGAGACGATCCGCATCGGCGCGGGCGGGATCATGCTCCCCAACCATAGCCCGCTGCAGGTGGCCGAGCAGTTCGGCACGCTCGCCGCGCTTTATCCCGGACGCATCGACCTCGGCCTTGGCCGAGCGCCCGGCACCGACCAGGCGGCGGCCTATGCCATGCGCCGCAACATGAGCGCCGACGTGGGCCAGTTCCCGCGCGACGTGGTCGAGCTGCAATCCTATTTCCGTGCCGCCGAGCCCGGCCAGCGCGTCATCGCGGTCCCCGGCGAAGGGCTCGATGTGCCCTTATGGATCCTCGGTTCGAGCACGTTCGGCGCCGAACTCGCTGCCGAGCTTGGCCTGCCCTACGCCTTCGCCTCGCACTTCGCGCCGCAGCAGATGATGGAAGCGATCGCCCTCTACCGCGCGCGCTTCAAACCGTCGGCCCAACTCGCCGCGCCCCATGTCATGCTCGGCTTCAACGTCTTCGCCGCCGACAGCGACGAAGAGGGCGAATTGCTCGCCACTTCGCTGATGCAGGCATTCGTCGCGCTTCGATCGGGCAATCCGGGCAAGTTGAAGCCGCCGCTGGCCGGATACGCCGACACCCTGCCGCTCGAGTTTCGCGCGATGCTCCGCTCGATTCTCTCCAGCTCGGCAATCGGAAGTCAGGCGACGGTCCGCGCCGCGACCGAGGCCTTCATCGCCCGCACCGGCGCCGACGAACTGATGGTCGCCAGCCAGATCTTCGACCATCAAGCCCGGCTTCGCTCCTACGAACTGCTGGCCGAAGCCCTCGCCTAGCTGGACCCGTCGCGGACTTTCCCGCATTGGGCGGTGCAGCAAGGTGAATTCGGGGGCAAAGTGGCGCAGGATAAATTGCAACCGATCGTTGCGCAGGGCCGCAATTGCTGGCGGATCGCGCGCGCGACCGAAGCGAGCGTGATCGTCGACGCGGCCGATTACTACCGCATCATCCGCGGCGCGATGGTGGCGGCGCAGAAGCGTATCTTCATCGTAGGCTGGGATTTCGACACGCGCATCGCGCTCGCGCCCGACGAAAATGGTCAGGGCGAATCGCTCGGTCGGTTCATGCTCAATCTCGCCAAGGCCAAGCCGGATCGCGAGATCGACATTCTCAAATGGAATTTTGGCGCGCTCAAGCAATTCTTCCGGCCGCAGGCGGTGGTGTGGCTCGCCCGCTGGTGGCGCTCCAAGGCGATCGACTTCCGTTTCGATTCGTCGCATCCGCCCGGCTGCAGCCACCACCAGAAGATCGTCGTGATCGACGAGAGTCTCGCCGTGTGCGGCGGGATCGATATTTCGACCCATCGTTGGGATACGCCTGATCATAAGGATGACGACCCGTGCCGCACCGGGCCCGACGGCAAGCCCTACATGCCGTGGCACGATGCGACGATGATGATGCGCGGCGCCGTCGCGGGGGAGCTTGCCGAATTGGGCCGCGAACGCTGGTCGACCGCGACCAAGGCCAAGCTCGACCCGATCGAGAAATGCGATGACGACTGGCCCACGGACCTGCCGGTGATGTTCCGCGACGTCGATATTGCGATCGCCCGCACCCGCGCCGCCTATGACGAATTGCCCGAAGTGCGCGAGATCGAAACGCTCTACATCGACATGATCTGCGCAGCGAAGCGCTTCATCTATTTCGAGAATCAATATTTCACGTCCGGCAAGATCGCCGCCGCCATCGCCGCGCGGATGGCGGAAAAGAATCCGCCCGAGATCGTCATGGTGATGCCGCGCTGCGCCGATGGCTGGCTGGAGCAGAAGGCGATGGACGGCGCGCGGCTCAAACTGATGCGCGCAATCGGCGAGAAGGATAAGGGCAACCGCTTCCGCATCTACGTGCCCGTGACGAAGAAGCGCGCCGACATCTACGTCCATGCCAAGGTGTCGATCGTCGATGACCGATTGCTCCGCGTCGGCTCGTCCAACCTCAACAACCGCAGCCAGGGCCTTGATAGCGAGTGCGACGTGATCATCGACGCCGCGCTCGCCGCCAACACGGACACGCCGCCCGCGATGACCGCGCTTCGCCATCGCTTGCTGGCCGAACATCTCGATTGCACGCCCGAGGCTTTTGCCGCGGCGGAAAAAAAGCATGGCTCGATGGTCGATGCGATCGAGGCTTTGGCCGGGACCGGAAAGTCGCTCGACCTGCTCGAGATGGAAGATCTGGGCGACGCCGAGGAGTTCATCGCGTCAAACGAACTGCTCGATCCCGAAAGCCCCGACGCAATGCTCGATCCGATCCACAAGCGTGGCCTCGGCAAGAGCTGGGCCAAGGGCAAGGCGGCAATCGGCCGGAGATTAAGGCGGCGGTAATTGGGACGACGGTGATCTGATTATTTAAGCGCCGTCAGCCCAATATCCATTCGCCCTGAGCTTGTCGAAGGGCTGCTTTTCTTCCTACGGGCGAAGCGAAAGAAGGACAGTCCTTCGACAAGCTCAGGACAAGCGGACTTTATGAACGCCGAAGCCGACACCGTCCCGGACAGCGAACGGCGCGGACTGATAGGAGCGCTCCCCGCATCGCTCCGTCCCTACGCCAGCCTGATGCGGATCGATCGCCCGATCGGGACGTGGCTGCTGTTCTGGCCGTGCGCTTGGAGCGTGGCGCTGGCGGGAGGCGGTTGGCTCCTGCTCTATGGCTTGCTGGCGATCGGGGCGTTCATGATGCGCTCGGCGGGGTGCGTTTATAATGACATTGTCGATCGGGAGCTCGACAAGCAGGTCGAGCGCACCCGATTGCGGCCGCTCGCCAATGGTCGCGTCTCGCTCCGCGCCGCCTGGGCGCTGACGATCGGCCTGTGCCTGATCGGCTTGCTTGTTCTGCTGGAGCTCGAACCCGCCGCGCAAATTGTTGCTTTGGTCAGTCTGGCGCTCGTTGCTGCCTATCCGTTCATGAAGCG
>JAZKHF010000098.1:0-1574 GCA_040385545.1 Pseudomonadota bacterium | reverse complement strand
AAAGAAGAATTTGTTCATGCCCCCTGTTTAACGCGGCAAGCCCAAATGGGAATGCGGTTTCGCGGGCCACACGCGCTGTTCGCTTGCGACCCTGTCTGGACGGCGCTCCGTTAGCAAGTTCAGGTCTTTCTGGTGCAGCTGCGGTGTTGGGATGCGGCCATGTCTTCGACCTGTTGATGCGGCCTAACCATGTGCCGCTGGCCATGATGCCTTCTTCGCTGATCGTGGGTCCCGACCAATTGCACGCGCTTGGATAGCGCAGGGTCGTAAATGGGTTTTCCCGGATCATCGGTCCCGCCATTGGGCAGCTTGCGTCAGTCAGTCTCCTGCTCTTGCCAACCTCGTAAAGCGCGCCTTGCGCTTAACTCATGCGATGCCGGGCTCGCGGTAGCGCTCGCCGCTGGTCATCAATGCCCAAGCGGTCCGACCGATCCTGTTAGCCAGCGCGATGGCCGCGACCCGCGGGCTACGGCGGCTCAGCAGCTTGGTCAGCCACGGCCGGCGGGTGCCATATCGCTCGGCATGTCGAATGACTGCCATCGCACCAACGAACAGCATCTTGCGAAGGTAGGTATCGCCCGCCTTGGTGATCCCGCCGAGCCGCTCCCTGCCTCCCGATGAGTTCTGCCGCGGGACAAGTCCCAGCCATGCCGACAGGCCCCGCCCGGTCTTGAACACATGCGGGTCAGGCACGGTGGCGACCAGCGCGCTTGCCACCAGCGGCCCGACACCGGGGATCTCCTGCAGCCGACGCCCGAGCTCGCTCGCCCGGCTGTCGGCGCGGATCGCCCGATCGGTATCGAGCAAGTGCGCAAGAACGAGCCGGTGCTGCTCGACCAGCATTGCGAGGCAGCGACGAGCGGGCATCGGCACGCGGGCATCTTGTTCGTCGCCGATCACTGCGATCAGGCGATCGAGGCCCTGTCGCCCAACCGGAGCGACGATCCCGAACTCGGCGAGATGGGCACGGATCGCGTTGCCGATCTGGGTCCGCTGACGGGTCAGGATCGACCGCGTTCGATGCAGCATCAGCACGCTCTGCTGCTCAGGCGACTTCACGCCGACGAAGCGCATGGTCGGTCGGGTGACCGCCTCGCAGATCGCCTCCGCATCCGAGACATCGTTCTTCGATCGCTTGACGTAGGGCTTCACATATTGCGGCGGCATCAACCGCACCTCGTGGCCAATCCCCATCAACTCGCGTGCCCAGTAGTTGGCGCTGGCGCAGGTCTCCATGCCGACCAGGCATGGCGGCAGCTTCGCGAAAAACGGCAACAGCTTCGCCCGGCTCAGCCGCTTGCGCATAACCACCTGGCCTTGCGCATCCACACCGTGAACCTGAAACACCGACTTCGCCAAGTCGACACCAATCACTGCAATCGCTTCCATCGTGTCCTCCTCTCCACACTGACCAGCAAAACTGCCGGTCGAATGGAGCGCCGTCCACGACATCAATTGCGGACATCGGGCGTGTAGCTCATCAATGTGGAATGCGCTGGCTCCGAACTACCTTGTTGGTCCTGCTCATGGTGGCCGCTGTATATATGCTCATGGTCGTGCTCTGGAATGGTCTG
>JAZKHF010000097.1:0-5502 GCA_040385545.1 Pseudomonadota bacterium | reverse complement strand
TCGAGAAAATGTCCAAGTCGAAGAAGAATACGGTCGATCCCGAGCCGATCCTCGATCGCTACGGCGCCGACGCCGTGCGCTGGTTCATGCTCAGCGATTCGCCCCCGGAGCGCGACCTGGAATGGTCGATCGGCGGGATCGAGGGCGCCGCACGCTTCGTCCAGCGGGTCTGGCGGCTGGGGATTGCGCCGGCAGGGAACGCAGGCGATGACGACCCACTCAATCGCAAGCTACATCGCGCGATCTTCGCGGTCGGCGAGGCGATCGAGGCGCTGCAGTTCAACAAATCGGTTGCCGCGCTCTACGAGCTGACCAACGCGATCGAGAAAGCCAAGGCCTCCGCCACCCGCGACGAGGCAATCCGCACCCTCCTGCTGCTCGTCGCCCCGGGTGCGCCGCATCTGGCCGAGGAAGCCTGGGCCGTACGCGGCGAGACCGGCATGATCGCCGAGGCCGCCTGGCCGACGCATGACCCGGCCCTGCTGGTCGACGAGACTGTGACGCTGGCGATTCAGGTCAACAGCAAGTTGCGCGACACGATTACGGTCGCGCGCGGCCTGCCCAAGGATCAGGCCGAGGCGCTCGCGCTGCAATCGCCCAAGGTGCAGGCGCAATTGGCCGGGGCGGCTCCGCGCAAGGTGATTGTAGTTCCCGACCGGCTGGTCAATATCGTCGCATGATCCGGACATTGCTCCTCGCCGCCGCGTTGGCCTCGCTCACCGCCTGCGGGCTGCGACCGATGTATGCCGGCGGATCGGGCGGCGCGGTGGCGACGTCGCTGCGGTCGATCCAGGTGCGCGACATCCCCGGCAAAGGCGGCTGGCTGGTACGCAACGCCTTGGTCACCAAGCTTGGCGATGCGGGTGGCGACCCGACCTACCGGCTGGAGGTCGAGCTGGACGACAATATCACCGGCTTCGGCATCCGCGGCGATCGCGCCACGACCCGCGAGCGCCGCACATTGCGCGCGCGCTATCGGCTGGTCGAGCTTTCGACCGGCGCGGTGGTGCTCGACGCTACCGCCGGATCGGATGCCGGGATCGACGTCGTTTCCTCCGAATATGCAACCATCGCCGCGGAGCAGACCGCGCTCGAGCGCCTCTCGGAAGTGGTCGCCGACCAGATGGTCGGTCGCCTTGCCCTGTTCGTGTCCCGCACGCCGGCGACCCCGTGAAACTGGCCAAGGGCGAGGTTCGCCAAGCGATCGACCGGCCCGATTCGGCCACCCGATTTTATTTATTCTACGGTCCCGACGATGCCGGATCGCGGCATTTGGCCGGACGATTGCTCGCCAGCCTGGGGGCGGAGAAGTTTGCGATCATGGCGGGCGCCGTGAAGTCCGATCCCGCGCTGTTGGCCGATGAAGCCGGCGCAATGGCCCTGTTCGGTGGCCCGCGCGCGATCTGGATCGAACCCGCGGGTGACGAGATAGCTGATGGCGTTGCCGGACTGCTAGAGGCGAGCGGCGTAGAAAGCCCGGTAATCGCCATCGCGGGCGCGCTGCGCAAGACTTCGGGACTAGTCAAACTAGCGGAGTCGCACCGCCTTGCTGCAGCCGTCCAATCCTATATCCCCGAAGGCCGCGATGCCGACCAGATGGTCATCGCCGCTGGCCGCGCCGAAGGGCTTCGAATCGAAGGCGACGTCGCGGCGCGACTGGCCGTCGCATGCGGCAACAATCAGGCGATCGTGGCGCAGGAGGTGGCCAAATTTGCCATCTTCCTCGATGCCGCGCCCGACCGCTTATGCGATCTCACCCACGATACGGTCGATCTGCTCGGCGCGGACGCGGCCGAAGGCAATCTCATGCGCCTCGGCGATCTCGCGCTGGCGGGCGATGGGCAAGCTCTGCTTGAGGAAATGGAGCGGGCGACGCTCGCACCGGGAGATTCAATTCCCGCGATCCGCGCGCTGCAGCGGCGACTGGTGCAGATCGCCCCGCTGCGCGCTCGGGTCGAGCATGGCGAGCGGGTCGATGGCGTCTTGACGTCAATGGGCAAGGCATTGTTCTGGAAAGATAAACCTTTGATGCAACGGCTGCTAACCAACTGGAATGCCGAACGTATTGCACAGGCGATGGAGCGCAGCGCGGCGCTGGAGCGGGCCGCGATGCTGTCCGACGAGCCACCGGTAGCGGCGCTGGGCGAGGAATTGGTGACGATCGCCCGCGCGGCGGGGAGACGGCGCTAGATAGGCCCTAAATAGGTTCGCCGCTGAGCCGCTGACAGATCATGTCGAGCTGATCGAGGCTGGAATAGGCCAGGCTTACCGTCCCGCCGGCGCCCGCATGGCTGACCTTGACCTTGAGGCCGAGGAGATCGCCCAGCTGCCGCTCGAGCACCGCCAGATCGGCATTGACCTGTCCGCGCGCTTGCCGCTGCGACGCTCGGCCGAAGTCGCGCCCGGCTCCGGCCTGGACTTTCTTGGCGAGCTGCTCAGCCTGTCGGACACTTAAGCCCCCGTCGACGATCTCGCGTGCCAACCGTTCGGGTTCGTCATGGCTGGCGATGGCCCGCGCATGGCCCATGGTGAGGTCACCGCGCACCAACATTTCACGGACAGTTGCGGGTAAATCGAGCAATCTCAACAGGTTCGTCACGTGGCTACGCGACTTGCCCACCAGCTTGGCGACTGCGTCTTGGCCATGACCATGTGTCGCGATCAGCGCCCTAAAGCCCTCGGCTTCCTCGATCGCGTTAAGGTCCTGCCTTTGAATATTCTCGATCAGGGCGATTTCCGCCGCGGCGGAATCGCTGTCGCCGCGGACGACGGCCGGGATCGAGTGAACTTGCGCCCGCTGCGCGGCGCGCCAGCGGCGCTCACCGGCGATGATCTCATAACCGTCGCCCGACAGTCGAACCAAGATCGGCTGGATCACGCCATGCTTGGCGATCGATGCGGCGAGTTCGACCAGGCTTTCCTCGTCGAAATGCTTGCGCGGCTGGTCGGGGTTGGCGTGAATCCGCGCCGTGGCAATCGATTGAACTCCGCCCGGGCGACCCTCCTCGCCCATCGCGACGGTGCGCGGCGCTTCGCCGAGCAAGGCGCTAAGGCCGCGGCCAAGACCATGTTTCTTCGCGTCGCTCATGCCGCTTCGGCCTCCGAACGAACGCGCGACAGGCGCGCCATCACTTCGCGAGCCAAGCGGATGTAGGCTTCGGATCCGGGACACTTGAGATCGTAGATTAGCGCCGGGAGTCCATGGCTTGGTGCTTCGGACAGGCGGACGTTGCGCGGGATGACCGTTTCGAACACCGCCACGCCGAGGCAGGCGCGAACATCGTCCGCTACCTGTTGCGAGAGATTGTTGCGGCGATCGAACATGGTCAGGGCCACCCCAAGGATAGCGAGCGACGGATTGAATGACTGACGAACGCGTTCGACTGTCTGAAGAAGTTGCGACAGACCTTCGAGCGCGAAAAACTCGCACTGCAGCGGCACGAGCAGTTGTTGGGCAGCGACCATGGCGTTGAGCGTCAGCAGTCCGAGCGACGGCGGGCAGTCGATCAACACGACATCCCAGCGACCCACTGGAACCGCGTCGAGCGCATTGGACAGGCGATGGGTCCGATGCTCCATGTCGACCAATTCGATTTCTGCCCCCGACAGGTCGACCGTGGCCGGGATCAGCTCCAATCGGGGCACGCGGGTGGCGACCGCAGATTCCAACACGGTCGACCGTCCGATGAGCAGTTCGTAGCTCGACGTCGTGCGCGCGTCATGGCCGACGCCAAGCCCGGTCGATGCATTGCCCTGCGGATCCAGGTCGACCAGCAGCACCTTCCAGCCGATCGCCGCGAGCGCGGTGGCGAGGTTGATTGCGGTGGTAGTCTTGCCCACTCCGCCCTTCTGATTGGCGACGACAATTCGGATCATGCCACTCCCCTGGCCCGCGATTTTCGCCTGATATTCGACGCGATCAGGATGTGCGCGTCGGGATCGGTGCGACTGGCTTCGAGCCGGAAGTCACCCTGCCATGTCTTGATCGCATCCTCCAGTTCCAAATGCGCGCTTTTGCCTTTGGGGAGGATCCATCGAGTCCCGCGATGGGAGAGGTGCAGGGAGATGGCAAAAAGCCGATCGATCGATGCGACGGCTCTAGCGGTGATGACGTCAACCGGCGGGCAGTCGACGGATTCGGCTTTGGATCGGATGACCGTTGCGTTGAGGGAGAGATCATCGACAACGCGCTGGAGGAAGTCTGCGCGGAGGCGGCGGGGTTCGACCAGAATCATCTGACTGCCGGTCAATATGGCAATGACGATACCGGGAAGGCCAGCTCCCGATCCAATGTCGAGCCAGGTTCCGCTGCGCGGTCCGTAGCCGATGAGCTGCGCGGCATCATCAATGTGACGTCGCCAGAGGTCATCAATCGTCGACTTGGCGACAAGATTCTGACGATCATTTTCTTCTACCAGTAAGGTCGCATATCGTCGGAGTTGCTCCGATGTTTCACGTGAAACATCGCTCATGCTGCCCGCCGACTGGCTGCAACATGCAGCGCCGCAAGCGCCGCCGGCGTGATCCCTGGGATTCGCGAAGCCTGGTCGATAGTTTCCGGGCGGGCCTGTTGGAGACGCTCAATCGATTCGTTGGACAAGCCGGGAATGGTCTCGAAGGCCAGATGGGCAGGAATTTTGACAGCACAGTCGCGTTGAACGGCTGTCCATTCCCGAACCTGCCGGGCGATGTAGGGGGCATAAAGCGCATCGGCCCGGCCCTCCTCCGTCTCAACAAAGCGCTTGCTCTCCCGGCTCTCGAAATGGTTCTCAATCTGTCGGACGCGTTCGACGGAAGCGGCCTTGCTATCGATCGCTGCCTGACCCAAACGCGTGGTCGCATTATCCGCGCGGAGATACAGACGATGCTCGGCTCTGGCGGTCATCATCCGATAGGGCTCCGTCACGCCCTGAAGTACGAGATCGTCGATCATCACTCCGATATAGGACGTCCGCCGGTCAAAGTGGACGGCGTCAAGGTCAAGCGCAACGGCGGCCGCGTTGAGGCCCGCTACGAGCCCCTGCGCGGCGGCTTCCTCATAGCCGGTCGTGCCATTGATCTGACCGGCAAGGAACAATCCCTGGAGGCCACCATGCTCCAGCGTCGCGCGGAGCAGACGTGCGTCGGCATATTCATATTCGACCGCATAGCCCGGGCGGACGATCTTGCAGCGCTCGAGCCCACTAATGCTCCTTACGAACGCTTCCTGCACGTCGACCGGTAGCGATGTGCTGATCCCACCTGGGTAGACAATCTCGGTGGTAAGTCCCTCCGGCTCAAGGAAGATCTGATGGCCATCACGTCCGCCGAACCGCTTGATCTTATCCTCGATTGAGGGACAATATCGCGGACCGCGACCTTCGATCGCACCAGCGAACAATGGCGAACGGTCCAAATTCTCGCCGATGATTTCGTGGGTCGCTTCATTGGTGCGGGCAATGGCGCAGGCCAGCTCTGGAGGGCGTTGTTGCGGTGGGATTGCCGACATCGACCAATCGTCGC
>JAZKHF010000096.1:0-10528 GCA_040385545.1 Pseudomonadota bacterium | reverse complement strand
CCCCGCGATGCTTGCGCACCTGCGGGAAGGGATGATCGTCGCGCAGCAGGATGAACGGGAAGCTTTTGTCGTCGCGCAGCAGCACGTTGTACGGTGGCCGGAAGCGCTTGATCAGCTGCGCTTCCAGCAGCAGCGCCTCGGCCTCGGTCCGCGTCGTGACAATCGTCATCGACCGCGTCTGCGACACCATCCGCGACAGGCGCTTCGGCAGCTTTGTGACCTGGGTATAGCTGGTGACGCGGTTCTTGAGCGCCTTGGCCTTGCCGACATACAGCACGTCGCCCTTGGCATCCTGCATCCGGTACACCCCGGGCCGCGCCGGCAGCGTCTTCAGCACATTCCGGATCGCCGCTACCCCCGCCGATAGATCCGCCGACCCGTCACCCCGCACCGTATACGTCGCCGCCTCCTCATTGAAGCGCGCGGCGGCATTGGGCTGGTCAGGACGGTCGGCTTTGCTCACAAAGGTGACTTAGGGAGAAGCGCGCCGCGATGCGAGGGACTGTTGCGGACATTTGCCTCCAACCGATCAAATACTCGATGCGCACGACGGTTAGCGCTTCGCGGCTCTCACCTTGCTCAACTGCTGCTTTGCATGCATGATCCACGGCAAGAGGGGCTGTTCATGGCCAGCGTGTTTTTGAGCTACGATCACGGAGACGTCGCTCAGGCGGCGCGTATCGCTACAGCGCTCGAAAATGCGGGCCATTCGGTGTGGTGGGATCGCCACATCCACGGAGGCGCCGAGTTTCAAAGCGAGATCGAGAAAGCCGTCGAAGAGGCGGATGCAGTCGTTGTGCTGTGGTCAAGCCGTTCGATCAAATCCCCCTGGGTGCGCGATGAAGCCGCGGAGGGCCGGGACGAGGGCAAGCTGATCCCCGTTCTGCTCGAACCGGTGAAGCCGCCAATGGGCTTTCGTCAGTTCCAGACGATCGACCTGTCCGACCGGCGGCGGGCTTCCGGACCCGCACAAGTGGAGAGCCTGCTGCACGCCGTCGCCAAAATGACTGCAGCACCCTCGTCACCCCAGGCGACGCCGGCTACCGTTCGGAACCAGGGAATTGGCCGACGCACCCTGATCGCCGGTGGGGCGGCCGCGACCGCAGCGGTAGCAGGGATCGGCGCATGGGCGTTCCTGAAGCCCGAGGCGACCGATGCAACCGACACGATCGCCGTGCTCCCGTTCGCCAATCTTAGCGGCGATCCGAAACAAGCCTATTTTGCCGACGGCATGGCCGGAGAGATAAGAAGCACGCTGATGCGCATTGGTAGCCTCAAGGTCGCGGGCAGCACATCGTCCGCCGCGGTCCGCGAGGATGACGCCCAAACCGCGGCGAAGAAGCTTGGCGTTGCCAACATCCTCACCGGCAATGTGCGCCAAACGCCCTCCACCGTCCGCGTCACGGCCGAGCTGGTCGACGGCCGTACGGGTCTCGCCAAATGGTCGCAGAACTATGATCGGGCACCCGGCGACGTGATCAGGATACAGACGGACATCGCGGAAAATGTCGCCCGCGCCCTCGCCGTGGCGCTGGGCGCTAGCGCCATCAGAGCGATAGGCGCAGGAGAGACCGCGAACGTTGCTGCCCAGCAGCTTGCGTTCCAGGCACGGGAACTGAGCTATCAATTCACCAAACCTGCTTTTTACCGCAGCGTGGAACTCATCGACAAAGCGATCGCGATCGATCCCAATTACGCCCGCGCTTTTGCACTGAAATCCTTTTTCATCACCAATTTGGCTGGCTTTCCAGCGAGTTCCGCCGACGTTGCGAAGGGTCGTCGGGAGGCTGTGCAATATGCCAGAAAAGCGCTTTCGATCGCGCCTGACCTGCCGATCGCGCGGTCCGCGCTCGCTTACGCATATCAGCTCAGTTTGCGACTTCGCGAAGCGATGGACGAACATAGGATCGCCTTTTCGCTCGCCGGCGGCGATCCCGATGTAATCCGCAACTACGGATGGAGCAGGAGCAGCATCCTCGGCGAAACCAGTGAAGGCCTCCGGCTTGTCGACGAGGCACGGGCGCTCGATCCGTTCAACTCTGCCTCGCATTCGGCCCGCGCCGACGTTCTGTTCGATGCGCGCCGTTATGCGGACGTGATCAGCTATTCGATTCAGGTGAGACGGGAATCGCCCGAACTGTTCAAGTTCGCGCACTTGCTCGGCCACTCGTTCCTGATGCTTGGGCAAATCAGGGAAGCGGCCGTCGCATTCGAAGGAGATATTGTCGGCCAGGCGTTGCTGGCGGCCAGAAGCGGCAACCGAGACCTTGCCTTGACCAAACTGGCGGAAATGCGCAGCCGCAATGGGGATATTGCTAGCTTTGATTACAGCCGCGTTTTGGCTCAGCTGCGCGATACGGACGCTGCATTCGACGCATTGGATCGTTCTTGGGACATCCGAGACAAGCAGTTGACGGGGTTGAAGACGGACCCATATTTGGACCCATTGCGCACCGCTCCCCGCTACGCGGCGCTGCTTCGCAAGATGGACTTCCCCGTTTGAGGGGTGGCTTCCGGGTGTTGGCGATAGTCCGATGTCCACTTTCCATCTTTGGACCTCCCTCATTGAAGCGCGCCGCGGCATTGGTTGGTCAGGACGGTCTGCTTTGCTCACAGGAAGGACGCAGGGAGAATCGCGGTTGGATGCGAGGGGGTAGGGTGTGAAGATGCAATGTCCGCAATCGATCGGCCAATGCAGTAAGCGGACATTCCGCTTTCGACCCATTGCGGACATTAGGACACCTGATAAGCGTGGCGGGCATGGCTTTACCGTCGCATAGCAATCTAGACTGGCTGCAACGCTTCTACGCGTCCATGTGCAATGGCGACTGGGAGCATGGTTACGGCTTTTCCATAGAGAATGTTGATAATCCCGGCTGGTCATTCAAGTTCGAACTAAGCGACACATTTCTTGAGGGGCAGCCGTATGAGGCTGAGACGTTGGAGAGGTCCGATACCGATTGGGTCTTAACCAAGGTCGAGGAAAATCGCTGGATTGGTTATGGTGGGGCACTGAACCTCGACGACATCATCGGGCTTTTCAGGAAGTGGGCCGAAGGGGAGCTGGCCTGACAAGGGCTTTAATGTCCGCTTTCCACCCATAGCGGACGTTTAACGATCATTCTGCTTTCGCCCCATTGCGGACATTTAGGTATCGACGATCGAGTTGGCGCGCTCCGCCACATTGGCTTCCTTTGCCGTTGCAGTTTCGACCGCTAGTCCGGCGGTAAATCCGTGCACGATGGTCGACAACATGATGACGAAGGCAACGATCGCCCACAACTCGGCTTCGTTGGTCAGCTCGGCATGGGAGCCAGCGTAAGCCAGATAATAGACCGAGCCAATTCCTCGAACGCCATAGAAGGCAATCACCGCCCGTTCCTTGGGGTTGTCCATGCTTCCGATTAACGACAACCACCCGAAGATGGGGCGAATGATGAAGATCAGCAGTGCGCCGATCACCGCGCCCTTCCACGTCAGCGACGGAAGCAGGGCCGGAAGCGCCGCCCCGAGTGCAATCAATAATACCGCTGTCAGCGCATGTTCGATCGCCTGGACGAAATTGTGCAATTGGGCGTGGAATTCATGCTCGGATTCTTGCCGGCGCAGAATCAGGCCCGAGACAAAGGCCGCAATGAATCCGTATCCTTCGATAAGCTCGGTCAGTCCGTAGACCGCCAGCACGCCGGCAAAGGCAACGACCCCCGATTCCGTATTGGCCAGCGCATTTTTGCCGGGCCACGAAAACAACAGCTTCCCCAACAGCCAGCCCAGCGCGGCTCCGGCGGCCGCTCCGACAGTTATACGGTAGCCGACATCCAGCCACAGCCACTCGGTGACAGCCGCGAAGGTGAATCCGCCGGCAGCAGCGACAGCGAGCGCGAGATACACAAACGGAAAGGCAAGCCCGTCATTGAGGCCTGCTTCGGTGGTCAGGGAAAAGCGGACCGGATGCTCGCCTCCTTCGAGCGGCGCACCCACCTGAACATCGCCAGCAAGCACCGGATCGGTCGGTGCAAGCACGGCCGCCAGAAGCAGCGCCCCGGCGATCGTCATTCCTGCGAAAGTAGCGCCTAGCACCGCCACGGCGAGGATGCACAATGGCATGGCAATCACCAGGAGCCGGACGGTCGGCATCCACAGTTTGCGCGAGGCAAGTCGATCGATGCGCAATCCGACCCCAAATAGTCCGGCAACCACGCACAGTTCGCTGATCACCTCCCATGGTTTGGGAAGAGAGATCGGATCGATCGTATCCGGCATCCCGGGGATCCAGCCAAAGGCGATGAAGCCGAGACCGATCAGAAGCGCCGAGGCCGCCGGTTCCCGACCCGAAATGAAGCGCGGCAACCAATAGGCCAGGATGATGACGATTCCGAAGGCGGCCAGCAGCAGATGGTAAGGAGAAATCTCGTACATGGTCTGCTTTCTTCTGCAGCGAAGTAGCGCGGTGGTGTGAGGAGGATGAGGCCAAGCGGTACGGGAAACGGCCCGATCAACATCAACACTGCGCCCGCGACGGTGTTCCGCTGTTGCTCGTTTCGATTAGTCGTCGATCAACGGTCCGGTCTTGCGCGAATGGCGAAATGCGAAAAGGGCTCCGTCACTGCGAACATTGGGACCATTTGCAGCGCCTACCCCGCGCTCCGCACCACCTCGACAACCTCGAACTCGAACGACCGCCACCCCCGCTGCCGCGCCGCCTCGTCCGCAGCGGTCCGTTTGCGCTTGGCCTCGGCTCGGCTCTTGGTGTGGCCCCAGAACACGTCGGTCTTGCCGTTCTCCAGGCTCGCCACGATCCGCCAATAATGGGTGAACGCCGTCGCCGTCGGGCCGATCGTCTTGACGCTGCCATCGGGCAAGGTCGCGGTAAGGAGATATTTCCGGGCCAAGGCCGCGCTGTAATGGTGCGGGCCAAGCGACGCTAGCGTCGCCGGGGATCGAACAACCCGAGTTGATCATATTGATCCTCATTCGGCCGTTGATCATCATGATAGAGGCGCCAGGCACCCCGCGAAATTCTGATCAGGGGCTGCTGGCAATGTCTGCAGTGCGATCGCCAACCCTCACCCGATCGGCGAACGCCATGAATATTACGCCGATGACCGAAGAATTTGCAAAGCAGCCGACCCATCACGCTTAGTCCCCACGCACCAGCGGGTCGGCTCCGCGGTGCGACGAGCAGACTAACAAACAATCTTTCGAATTAACAAGCCCTGTTTACGCGGCGGCGCGGGCGCGTTCCTCTTGCTCGCCATCGAGCATCCAGTCGACCGCCGCCCGGGCGTGCAACGCCGTGGTGTCGTACACCGGCAGCACATTGGCGCGGACGTCGACCGCCATGACCAACTCGGTGCAGGCCAGCACGATCGCCTGGACCTTCTGCTTAGCCAGTTCGGTGATCAGCGTCTTGAGCTTGCGCTGGCTGTCGCGGACCACGCGGCCCGCGGCCAGTTCCTCGTAGATGATCCGGTCGACTTCGGCGATCCAGCCCGGTTCGATCGGGGAAATCGAAATGCCCCGCGCTTCGATCCGCTCACGAATGTAGGGCTCGGTCATGGTGAAGCGTGTGCCGAGTATCGCGACCCTGCTCCGCCCGTCGGCGACCAGGCGGTCGGCGGTGGGCGTGGCAATGTGGAGGATCGGAAGCCCGGTCTCAGCGGCGGCCGCGCCCTCGACCTTGTGGCTGGTATTGGACCCCAGCAACAGCGCCTCGGCTCCGCTCGCTTTCAGCCTTTTGGCCGCATCGACCACCACCTTTGCAACCCCATCCCAGTCGCCCGACTGTTGCATCGCCGCGAACGGGGCAAGGTCGAGGCTCTCGATCGCAAGGCTCGCGCTGTGCAACCCGCCGAGCCGCTGCGCGACCAAGCGGTTGATATGCTCGTAATAAAGCGCGGTCGACGACCAGCTGGTCCCGCCGATGATGCCAAGCTTCTTCATCCCGCCCTCTTCAGTTGAGGACCGAAGTTTGCCGCATGATTGTTGTTAAATGAAGGCTTTAACGCTGCTTACGGACGATTAATCCTTAGCCTAGCGCCTTGACGATTTCTTCGACCATCTTTTTGGCGTCGGCGAGCAGCATCATGGTGTTGTCGCGGTAAAAAAGTTCGTTATCCACCCCGGCGTAGCCCGCGCCGCCCATGCTGCGCTTGATGAACAATACGGTCCGCGCCTTTTCCACGTCGAGCACCGGCATGCCATAGATCGGACTGGTCTTGTCGGTCTTGGCGGCGGGATTGGTAACGTCGTTGGCACCAATCACGAAGGCGACATCGGCCTGGGCGAACTCGCTGTTGATATCCTCCAGCTCGAACACTTCGTCATACGGCACATTGGCCTCGGCCAGCAGCACGTTCATATGTCCCGGCATGCGCCCGGCGACGGGATGGATGGCATATTTGACCTCAACCCCCTGCTTCTTGAGCATGTCGCCCATTTCGCGCAGCGTATGCTGGGCCTGGGCCACCGCCATGCCGTAACCGGGGACGATGATGACCTTGTCCGCTTGCTGCATCAGGAAGGCGGCATCCTCGGCCGATCCCCGCTTGTAGGGTCGGTCGATGGCTTCCGCCGCCGGTCCACCCGCCACCGCGCCGAACCCGCCCGCGATGACCGAGATGAAGCTGCGGTTCATCGCCCGGCACATGATGTAGCTGAGGATCGCGCCCGACGATCCGACCAGCGCCCCGGTGATGATCATCGCGCTGTTCTGGAGCGTGAAGCCCATCGCCGCCGCGGCCCAGCCCGAATAGCTGTTGAGCATGCTGACCACGACCGGCATGTCGGCCCCGCCGATCGGGATGATCAGCAGGAAGCCGATCGCGAAGGCGAGGATGGTGATCGTCCAGAACACCCACGGCGACTGATCCTGGGTGAAATAAGCGATCAGCCCGAGGATCGCCACGAGTGTGCCGAGATTGAGGACATGGCGCAGGGGCAGCAGGATCGGCGAGCCCGACATATTGCCGTTGAGCTTGAGAAACGCGATTACCGACCCGGAAAAGGTAATCGCGCCGATCGCCACGCCGAGGCCGAGCTCGACCCGACTGGCCGCGTAAATACCGCCTTCGCCAAGAATCCCGAACGCGCCCGGATTAAGAAACGCCGCTGCGCCGACCAACACCGCCGCCAGCCCGACCAGGCTGTGAAATGCCGCCACCAGTTGCGGCATTGCGGTCATCTGGATCCGCCGGGCGGTGACCAGCCCGATGGCACCGCCGATGGCGATGGCGATGGCGATTTCCAATGTCGAGGCGATGTCGTGGGTGGCGAGCGTCGTGGCCACCGCGATCGCCATTCCGATCATGCCCAGGCGGTTGCCGCGCTGGCTCGATGCCGGGCTCGATAGTCCGCGAAGAGCCAAGATGAAGCAGATGCCGGCAATCAGATAAGCGATCAGGACCCAGGCCGGGGTCGCGGCGGCCTCGTGCATCTAGCGATCCTTTTTCTTGTACATGGCCAGCATCCGCGCGGTGACCGCGAAGCCGCCGAAGATGTTGACCGATGCCAGCACCACAGCGAGCAATCCGAGCCACTTGGCGACCGGTGATCCAGCCGCCGCAGCCGCAATCAGCGCGCCGACGATGATCACGCTGGAAATGGCGTTGGTCACCGCCATCAGGGGCGTATGCAGCGCCGGGGTCACCGACCACACCACGAAATAGCCGACGAAGCAGGCCAGCACGAAAATCGACAGGATCGAAAGGAAGTCCATCAGTCCCCCGTTGTTCGGCGCCAAGGATGATTGGCGTGATCTCTGCATGGCACAGACGAGGGTCTTTAGAACAGCGGCTTTTCGCGGGTTCGGGATTCAATTGGGTGGCATCGTTAATCCAGGCAAATTTAATGCAGGGTTTCCGATTTGCTAACCTTTTCCTGCGCACACCGACGGCAAGAAGGGAAGACTGTGCCGGCAACCGCGCCAATCGCGACCGAATCACTCCGCCAGCGGCTCAAGCTGCTGTGGTGGCCGCTGGCCCTTGCGCTGGTGTTCGGGGCTCTGAACCTGGGCGAGCCGCTCGAAGACATATTGCGCAATGCCCGGAACAAGGCGCACCAGCAGCCGGCCAGTGGCGAAATCGTTCTGGTGGAGATTGACGAGAAAAGTCTTCGGCAGATTGACAATTGGCCGTGGCCGCGGGCCACCCAGGCAAAAATGTTCGATGCCATCGATCGAATGGGGCCAAAAAAGATCGTGGTGGACATCCTTTATACGGGACCCGGCGGCACGGTTGACGACGCGGCATTGGCCGAGACGCTCAAGCGATCCGGCAAGGTCACCTTGGGTGCCCAGACGCGACTTGGCGATCTTCAAGGCCAACAAAACCAGGGCCTGCCTATCGCGAAGT
Source organism: Pseudomonadota bacterium (assembly GCA_040385545.1). Lineage (GTDB taxonomy): Bacteria > Pseudomonadota > Alphaproteobacteria > Sphingomonadales > Sphingomonadaceae > Sphingomicrobium. The sequence continues at coordinate 2,177 of JAZKHF010000096.1, read as the reverse complement.
TCGCGAGTCATGCCGATACTGCTTCGGTTGCATGGGAATATAATTGGCAGGGGGCGGTCTGGAAGCTCAATGGAACCGTCCCGTTCGACGGAAAACCAATGCCGACGCTGTCCGCCAGCATTGCCGGGATCGACAGTTCGAAGACTGGCGAATACCCGATTGATTACAGCCTGGACGTGGATAGCGTGCCACGGATCAGCGCGGCGGATTTCCTCACCGGAAATGTCGATCCCGCAATGGTGCGCGGGAAGACAGTCGTGATTGGAACAACGGCCTTCGAATTGGGTGACCTGTTCGTCGTGCCAGGACGCGGCAAGCGCGGTGGCGTTTTGATCCATATCCTCGGTGCCGAGACACTCAGGGCCGGCCACCCGGTCGACTTAGGCTGGATTCCCGGCCTCATTCTGGCGCTTGCCGCTTGCATTGCTGGGCTGTTGCGTCACCGACATGCAATCCTGACGCTGGGTGCAGCAAGCCTGCTCCTGCTTCCAATCCTTCTCGAAATGAACCTTGTCTTCGTCAATGTCACCGCCGGCCTGTTCCTGCTGGCCGTCGTGGGATCACGACTGATGATGGCTCGGTCACGATCGCGCGGGCTGGTGCATGCGCTGACCGGGCTGCCGAACCTGGCGGCGCTGGCCCATGATAAAGCCGGCAGAGACCTGCCACTGGTTGCGGTCCGGGTACACAATTATGCCGAGATTGCCTCGACCCTGGACGCTTCCGGCGAGAAACAGTTTGTCGAGCAAATCGTTGCCAGGCTCGGCCTTGGTGATCGCCAGCGGGTGATCTTCCAGGGCGACGAGGGCATTTTTGCCTGGTTCGGCGACAAGGGCATGCCGTTCGCCAACCATCTCGAGGCGCTCCATGCCCTGTTCCGCTCCCCGATCCGGGTCGCGGGAGTCAATTATGACGTGGCGCTGAGTTTCGGGATCGAGGTCGGCAGCAGCCGCTCGGTCTCGAGCCGACTGGGAAGCGCCCTGGTCGCCGCCGATGAGGCCGACAGTGAAGCGCTGAAATGGAAATTCCACGATCCCGCGCGGCTGCAGGAAGTGCCGTGGCGCCTATCACTGCTGTCTCAGCTCGACACTGCGATCGACGACGGCCAGGTGTGGATCGCCTATCAACCCAAGCTCGACCTAGCGACGCGCCGCACGATCGGGGCCGAGGCGCTGGCGCGTTGGACCCATCCCGATAAAGGGCCGATCAGCCCGACCGAATTCGTCACCGCCGCCGAACAGAGCGACCGGATAGAGAAACTGACCGACTTCGTGCTCGACCAGGCGATCGGCGCGACTGCCGAAATGGCTCGCAAGGGATATGACTTCGGCATTGCGGTGAACTTGTCCGCCCGCATGCTGAACGATCGCCGCCTGCCGGAGCGCGTGGCCGCGGTGCTCGGGCGTCATGGACTGAATGCCGATAAATTGACGCTGGAGCTGACCGAAACGGCCGCGATTTCCGGCACCGGCAATGGCATCGACTTGCTCAACCGTCTCCGCGACCTTGGCGTCCGGATCGCGATCGACGATTACGGGACCGGCCTATCGACGCTCGACTATCTCAAGAAGATGCCGGCCACCGAGATCAAGATCGACCAAAGCTTTATCAAGACGATGCGCGACAATCGCTCCGACCTGATCATGGTCCAGTCGACGATCGCCCTGGCCCACTCGCTGGGGCGGACCGTCGTGGCCGAAGGGGTCGAGGATCCGCGCAGCCTGGAGCAATTGCGTGACATGGATTGCGACGTGGCCCAAGGCTTTATCGTTGGCCGCCCGATGAGCTTCGACGAGCTAGTCCGGCGAATGAGCAGCGAGCGCAAGCGCAACGCCGCCTGAGGCTGCTGCCTCCTCCAAAGTTTCTTATCGCCGCGATGTGAGCGTGAAAGCGCCCGTCCATCGGCATTTCGTGCGCCCCGCCATCTGAGTTTCAACAGGTGATGAAATCACGATCTTGCTCGCCTCTTTTTCTGAACTTCGAACAGAGCACTTCTTAAGGAACGTCGTAAATCGTTTGATAACCATATCAATTAAGGTTAATAGGCTCCTGTGCCGACGCGAATCGCACGTCGAAAAATAGGGGTTTGATATGACTAAGCGTCCAAACACGAAGGGCTTCTGGAGCTGGCTTATGGGCGGCGGCTGGGGCGGCGGCGGAAGCGGCGGCTGAGCCAC
>JAZKHF010000095.1:0-6768 GCA_040385545.1 Pseudomonadota bacterium | reverse complement strand
CATGGGCGCGGTGACCATCGCCACCAACATGGCCGGCCGCGGCACCGACATCCAGCTGGGCGGCAATATCGACTTTTTGGTCGAAGATGAATTGAAGGACATGGCCGAGGGCCCCGAGCGCGACGCCGCGGTCACGCGGATCAAGGGCGAAATCGCCGAGGAAAAGGCCCGCGTGCTGGCCGCCGGCGGACTGTTCGTGCTCGGCACCGAGCGCCACGAAAGCCGCCGCATCGACAATCAGCTACGTGGCCGATCGGGTCGCCAGGGCGATCCCGGCCTCTCGCGCTTCTACCTCAGCCTCGACGACGATCTGCTGCGCATCTTTGGTCCGCAGACCGCTTTCTCGCGCCTGATGAACAAAAATCTGGAGGACGGCGAGGCGATCGTTTCACCGTGGATTTCCAAGGCGATCGAGACCGCGCAGCGCAAGGTCGAGGCGCGCAATTACGACATTCGCAAGCAGGTCGTCGAGTTCGACGATGTGATGAACGACCAGCGCAAGGTGATTTACGAGCAGCGCTCCGAAATCATGGACAGCGACCATGTCAGCGACGTGATCGAGGACTTCCGAACGGAGACGATCGCCGGTCTGGTTGCAACCCATTGCCCGATGGGCACCTATCCGGAGCAATGGGACGTCGCCGGGCTTAAGGAATCGGTCGACGATCTTCTTGGTCTCCAGCCACCGATCGAGGATTGGCTGCAGGAAGAGGCGGTCGAGCAGGAAGCCATCATCGAACGCCTTCAGGCGCTGACCGACGAGTCGATGGCCACCAAGACATCCGGTGCCGACATGGAACGCTGGATCGAGGTCGAAAAGCAGATCCTCATCCAGACGCTCGACCATCACTGGAAAGAGCATTTGGCGACGCTGGACGCGCTGCGAACCGTGATTCACCTGCGCAGCTTCGCCCAGAAGAAGCCGATCGACGAATATAAGCAGGAAGCGTTCGCTTTGTTCGAGCGACTGCTGGTTGCGATCCGTGAGGAAGTGACCCGGACCCTGATGCGCGCTCAGGTCCAACTCAACGATCCCGCCCCGTTGCCGACGGGGCTACCCGATTTCATCACCAGCCATTTCGACCCGCTGTCGGGCGACGACGACACGTTCGACCGTGACGGTGGCTTCGGATCGAGTGGAGGGGCAATGTTCGCGCCACAGCCGCAGATCCCGCTCCCACCGATGCCCGAGGGCGCAGTCGAACCGTCGAGCCGCAATGCGCCATGCCCGTGCGGGTCGGGCCAGAAATACAAGCATTGCCACGGCGCGCTGGCGTAAGCGGGTTTTGCGATGATCGATCGGAGCGACCTTCGGCGCGCGTATCGGCCCGAGGAGAATAAGCTCGCCGTGCAGCGGCTTACCGAGGCCGCGCTGGACGAGGCACAGGCGGCCGATGCCGCGGCGATGGCGCGGTCGCTGTCGAAAGCGGTGCGCGGTCACAAGCCGGCCGGGATCGATGCCTTCATGGCGGCCTATGACCTCGGCAGCGACGAGGGCATCGCCCTCATGTGCCTCGCGGAGGCCTTGCTTCGTATCCCCGACGCCGAGACCGCCGACGATCTGATCGCTGACAAATTGTCCGGACCCGACTGGGCCGAGAAACTGGGCGACAGCAAGTCGACCTTCGTCAACGCCGCGACCTTCTCGCTGCTGCTGACTGGCAAGGTGCTCGACGAGGCCAATGATCGGTCCGAGGGTTGGCGCGCCGCGCTGGGCCGAGCGGTCGGGCGACTGGGCGAGCCGGTGATCCGCACCGCAGTCAGCCAGGGGATGAAAATCCTCGGCAAGCAGTTCGTCTTCGGGCGGACGATCGAGGAGGCGTTGTCGCGCGCCGGGCCGGAGCGGAAGCTTGGGCTCAATCACAGCTTCGACATGCTGGGCGAGGCCGCGAGGACGCACGAGGATGCGGCGCGCTATGCCAAATCCTACTCGGATGCGCTCAACGCCATCGCCGCCGAGGCGACCGGTGGCTTCCGTGCGTCGCCGGGGATTTCGGTCAAATTGTCGGCGCTCCATCCGCGCTACGAGTGGAACCATGCCGACGAGGTGAAAGCCGCGATCCTGCCGGTGGTTCGCGAACTGGCGATGAAGGCGAGCCAAGCGGACGTCCATTTCACGATCGATGCCGAGGAAGCCGACCGGCTCGAGCTGTCGCTTGATATCATCGAAGCCTTGGTCGCGGACGATGCGCTGTTCGCCAACGGATGGGGCGGGTTCGGGCTGGCGCTGCAGGCGTATCAGAAGCGCGCATTGCCGCTGTGCGACTGGGTCGCCGCGCTGGCCCGCAAGCATCAGCGCAAGCTGATGGTCCGGCTGGTCAAGGGCGCTTACTGGGACACCGAAATCAAGGCGGCGCAGGTCGCCGGGCTTGAGGATTATCCGGTTTGGACGCGGAAAGTGGCGACCGATGTGTCCTATCTCGCCTGTGCCAAGCGGCTGCTCGACGCCAGCGATGTGATTTATCCGGCGTTCGCGACCCACAATGCCAACACGATCGGGGCAGTAAAGACGATTGCCAGCGATCGTTCGTTCGAGTTCCAGCGGCTCCATGGCATGGGTGAGGGGCTGTACGACGAGCTTGCTAGGCTCGAGCGCGGGATTGGCGAGGCGGTAACGCCCGTTCGCATCTACGCGCCGGTCGGGACGCACAAGGAATTACTGGCCTATCTCGTGCGCCGGCTGCTCGAAAACGGCGCCAATTCGTCGTTCGTGAACCGCATCGCCGACGAGGATGTGCCGATCGACGCCTTGGTGCGTGATCCGGTGGCCGAGCTTGTCGCGCTCGAGCCGAAACGCAATCCCGCCATCCCGCTCCCCGATGCAATCTTCGGGGCGGCGCGCAAGAATAGCGCCGGGCTCGACCTCAGCGATCCATTGCTTCGCGAGCCCTTGCTAGGACGGCTCGATGCTTTGGAAGCGCGCTTATGGTCTGCAGCGCCGACACTCGGCGGGAGCGGGGAGGGCAGGCCGGTGGTCGCCCCCTACGATCATAGCGAAGTCGTCGGTCGGGTGATTGAGGCGAGCGAAGCAGAGGTCGATGCCGCAGTGCGCGCCGCCGCCGGAGCGCAGACCGCGTGGAATGCGCTCGGCGGCGAAGCGCGGGCGGTTTTGTTGAACAAGGCGGCGGACCTGTTCGAGGCCGAGCGCGAGGCTTTGTTCTCGCTGTGCATGCGCGAGGCCGGCAAGACCTTGGTCGACGCGGTGCTGGAAGTGCGCGAAGCGGTCGATTTCCTGCGCTACTATGCGGCCGAGGCGCAGCGCCAGTTCGTTGGCGCGACCGCGCTTCCCGGGCCGACTGGCGAATTGAACCAGCTACGCCTTCACGGGCGCGGCGTGTTTGCCTGCATTTCGCCGTGGAATTTTCCCTTGGCGATCTTCATCGGGCCGGTGGCGGCAGCGCTTGCCGCGGGCAATACCGCAATTGCCAAGCCGGCCGAGCAGACCCCGCTGATCGGCGCGCTGGCCGTTGAGTTGATGCACGCCGCGGGCATTCCTCGCGCTGTGGTGCAGATGGTGCCTGGCGACGGCAAGGTCGGCGCCGCTCTAACCGCGCACCCGCTGATCGCGGGGGTCGCCTTCACCGGATCGACCGACACCGCGCGGGCGATCAACCGAAGCCTGGCCAATCGCGACGGGCCGATCATCCCTCTGATCGCCGAGACCGGCGGGCAGAATGCGATGATCGTCGATTCGTCGGCCTTGCCCGAGCAGGTCACGCGCGATGTGGTCGCGTCGAGCTTCCAGAGCGCGGGGCAGCGCTGTTCGGCGCTGCGCGTGCTGTTCGTCCAGGACGATGTCGCGGACGGGATGATTGCGATGATTACAGGCGCGATGGAAGCGCTCAGCATCGGCGATCCGCGCGAACTGTCCACCGATGTCGGCCCGGTCATCGATGAGGAAGCCAAGGCGTCGCTTGATGCGCATGCCGCAGAAATGGGCAGCAGCGCCAGATTGGTGGCAAAGCGCGAGCTTTCCAAGGCAGCGACCAAAGGAAGCTTCGTCGCTCCCGCAATCTTCGAAATCAACTCGCTGGCCGAACTGAAACAGGAGAATTTCGGGCCGATTCTGCACGTCGTGCGATGGAAGAGCGGCGAATTGTCCAAGGTGATCGATCAGATCAATGGCTCCGGCTTCGGCCTCACGCTCGGTCTGCAGAGCCGGATCGATTCGGTCCGCGAACTGGTCGAACGCACGGCACGGGTGGGCAACATCTACGTCAATCGCAACCAGATTGGCGCGGTGGTCGAAAGCCAGCCGTTCGGCGGTGAGGGATTGTCCGGCACCGGCCCCAAGGCCGGCGGTCCGCACTACGTCGCGCGCTTCGCGACCGAGCGGGTGACCTGCATCGACACCACCGCCGCGGGCGGCAACGCCTCGCTAATGGCGGCGATGGACGGGTAATTTCGGAGCCTAAGGAAAAATGGCTCCCCGAGTTGGATTCGAACCAACGACCAAGTGATTAACAGTCACCTACTCTACCGCTGAGCTATCGGGGAGCGGTCCGTCTCCGGACGCGAGGGCCTATGACAAAGCCTAACCGCTTACGCAAGCCTCAGGTGGCAAATTGTTCCATCGCAATGCGTTCGTCGAGCGCATGCTCGGGATCGAACAGCAATGTCAGCGAGCGCGATCGGTCGAGGGTGACATCGACCTGGGTCACGTCGCGGACCTCGAACTGGTCGGCTACCGCTGCGACCGGGCGCTTGTCGGGCTCCAGCACGCGCAAGCTCACCGCGACATCGTCGGGCAGGATCGCGCCGCGCCAGCGCCGCGGCCGGAACGGGCTGATCGGGGTCAGGGCGAGCATCCTCGCGGCGAGCGGCAGGATCGGGCCCGATGCGCTGAGATTGTAGGCGGTCGATCCCGCCGGGGTGGCGACCAGCACCCCGTCCGCCACCAACTCGGGCATCACCACGCGGCCGTCGACGCTTAGCTCCAGCTTGGCGGTCTGGCGGGTTTCGCGCAGCAGCGACACTTCATTGATCGCGGGGTGGGTCCAAGTTTCGCCGCGGATCGTCGTTGCGACCATCTGCAACGGGGCAACGCGGATCGGCTTGGCCCGCTCGATCCGCGCTTTCAGGCGGTCGATGCGCCACTCGTTCATCAGGAAGCCGACCGTGCCGCGGTTCATCCCGAACACCGGTCGCGACACGCCGTCTTCCAGCATGGCATGCAAGGTCTGGAGCATGAAGCCGTCGCCGCCAATCGCGACCAACGTCTCGGCATCGTCCTCGGCGGCCCATTGGTAGCGTTTCCGAAGTGATTTTTCGGCCGCCTGCGCCGCTGCGGTAGGGGAGGCCATCAGGCCAATTCCCGCCGAGGCGAGATCGCGGTCGGTATCGCCATTCACGCCGCGCACCATAGGCAATTCGTCAGCCAGCGCCACTGTCCCGTTACGGGTCTTTCCCGACACCGGCGTTGGGCACGCGATGCGGAGAGCATAAAGGGTCCGGCGAACGGAGAAATATGCGTGAGCGTGACCCAACAAAAACGTGGATCGGACCGGCTAAAGACGCCGACGCCGGTCGTGCGCGATCGGGCGCTGGAACAGGCACTGGCCGACGATGGTATCGAGATCGTCTTTCAGCCGCAGATCGATCCCTGCACCGGCCGCGTCGAAGGCGCGGAAGCGCTTGCCCGCTGGAGCGGCGCCGACACGCCCGAACAATTGTTCGCTCGTGCCGCTGCAGTTGGTCTGACCGAGCGACTGTCGCGTCATGTCCAGCGCAAGGTGTTGCAGATGATCGGTCGCTGGCGTGGCCCGCTCAACGATCTGCGTCTGTCGCTCAACCTCGTGCCGGAAGATTTGGCGCGCGAAGGCTATGACGACTGGCTGGTCGCGGAACTCGCCGAGGCAGGAGTCGACCCCAGGCGGCTGACCCTGGAAATTACCGAAAGCAGCCTGGTCATCGACCGGTCGATCGTCGCCACGCGGCTGACGCGGCTGCGCGACCTGGGGATCGAGATTGCGGTCGACGATTTCGGCACCGGCTATGCCAATCTCGCTTATCTGACGTCGCTTCCACTCGACTCGCTGAAGATCGATCGCGGGCTGATCGCCGAGATCGTCGGCGGGTCGCGCGACCGCATCGTCGTCAAGGCGATGATCGGCATGGCCCGCGAGCTCGGGTTGAAAGTGGTGGTCGAAGGGATCGAGACCGCCGGCCAGCTCGCGCTCGTCGCCAACTGGGGCTGCGACCTGTATCAGGGCTTCCTGAGCGCAGGCGCGATGAGCGAAGTGGAGTTGCGGCGGTTCGTGTCAGCCAGCCACGGCTCGATCGCGGCCTAAGCCTCCACCAGTTGCTTCGATTTCCCGGCCGCGACGACGCGCGCCAGCCCGCGCGAGATTTGCAGCGCGCCCTGCAACCGCGCCTCGCCGGTCGGCCACTCGCGGCTGACCACCAGCTTGCTGTCGGGCCGAAGCCGCGCCGCGCCCTTGAGCCGCTCGACATAGCCGAATAGTCCAGCCAGGTCGGGGAAGCCGCGGTCGATGAAGGTGATCACCGCGCCCTTGGCGCCGACATCCAATTTGGCGATGCAGGCGGCGCGGCAATTGATCTTGGTCTCGACGATGGTCAGCAGATTGGTCGTCTCGGACGGCAATGCCCCGAACCGGTCGATCATCTCGGCGGCGAATTCGTCGACCCCGGCACGGTCCTGCAAGTCGCCCAGTCGGCGATACAGCCCCATGCGAAGGTCGAGATCGGGCACATACAGTTCGGGGATCAGGATCGGCGCCTCGACATTGATCTGCGGCGCATATTCCT
>JAZKHF010000094.1:0-19027 GCA_040385545.1 Pseudomonadota bacterium | reverse complement strand
CCAGGTTGCCGATCGGTATGAGACCACCGCAAAGGCTCGTTCACACAAGTGCCAACGATAATCAGGCTCTTGCGATTGCCGCGTAACTGACGGCCTAACGGTCAGAAGTTATTAGGACAAAAGCGCGGTCGGACCCAACCGGGCAACAGAATGGGATTCCAGCGGTACGGGGAGCACCGGGCAACAGAAGCTCCCCACCTTTTTCTTCGCTTATGTGATTAACGCGGTTATGTTTCGCTTCATCGATAATGAGGGGGCGATCATGGGAAAATTAACGAATCTGCGGATGGCATTGCTGCTTGGCGCGATGCCGGTTGCAGTACAGGCGGCACCGTTGACGAAGGAGCAATTGCTCGTCGCCCCTGCGGATGCGAGGCACTTCACCATCAGTTCGAGCGCGGGCAAGCATGGCGACATCTGGGCGTGGACCATGCCCAACGGGCGCAGCGCCTACCGCATGTCGATGTCGCTGCGGGGCTGGATCACCGAGACCGATCAGACGATCCTCAATGGTCCCGACGGGACTCCGAAAGACATCGTGATCCGGGGTTTCAGCGATTCAGGTGACGCTAGCGAGACGTATAGTGTGGATTCGGCGGGTGTGGGTCGCTGGAATACTTCGGTCGACGAAGGCTCGGCGCCGGTCGCGGGCAAGCGCTACTCGACCTATGGCGGACCGTGGCTGGCGGGGGAGCAGGAGATTGCGGCGCTTCTGGCTGCCGGCGACAAGGGCATCGACTTGTTGCCTAGCGGTCGCGGCAGCATCACGCTGGACGAAAGGGTCGAAGTCACGGGACCCGATGGCCCCCGCACGCTGCAGCTTGCCTTTGTAAAGGGCACCGGCTTCGCGCCTTCTCCGTTGTGGCTTGGTTCGGACGGCAAATTCTTCGGTTTTGCCGGCGGCATGGGCTTGCTTCCGGTTGGCTACGAAGGGATTCGCGAGCAACTGAAGATGGTTCAGGAAGCTGCCACCGCCAAGCTGGCGCGCGATGTGTCGCGCGGCTTCCTTGCGCCCGCCAACGCGACCCCGACGTTGATCGACCACGTCAAGATCTTCGATGCGGTCGCTGGCCGATATCAGGATCATCGCGCGGTGCTGGTCGTCAATGGCAAGATCAGTGCAGTCGGCGCAGCCGGATCGCTGAAGGCGCCCGCCGGTGCGACGACCATCGACGGGCGCGGCAAGACGCTTGTTCCCGGCCTGTGGGACTCACATCTCCATGTCGGGGGAAGCGACTGGAACCTGATGCAGAATGTCGCGACCGGCATCCTCAACTATCGAAGCCCCGGTTCGCTGATCGAGGATGCACAGAGCATCGCGCGGCGCCGCGCCGCCGGCGACCTGCTGGCCCCCGACGGCAGGGTCGGGATCATCATCGACCGCAAGGACCCGCTTGCCGCGCAAGGGTCGCTGACCGTGTCGAGCCTTGAGGAAACGATTGCCGCGGTCCGCAAGGTCAAGGCAGCGGGAATGTGGGGTGTCAAATTCTACACGTCGATGACGCCCGAATGGATCGCGCCGGCGGCGAAGGAGGCCAAGCGCCTCGGGCTCCACGTCAACGGCCATGTGCCCGCGGGCATGCGCCCGATCGACGCGGTGCGCGCGGGCTATGACGAGATCACGCACATCAATTTCCTGATGATGCAGGCGATGCCGCAGGCGGTGGTCGACAAGGCCAATACCGCGGCGCGGATCGAGGGGCCGGCCAAATATGGCAAGGATGTCGACCTTGGCTCGCCGGCGATGATGGCGTTCTACGCCGAGCTCGCCAAGCGCGGCACGATTGTCGATCCCACCCTGGTGGTGTGGGAGGGCAGCCTGACCGCCGACGGAAGCGCGATCTCGCCCGCCTATGCGCCTTACGCCAGCATCGCGCCGCCGCTGGTCGCGCGCGGCTGGAAGATCGGCGGCTATCCATTGTTCGACAATCTGACGCGGGAGGATTTCAAGAAAAGCTATGCCAAGCTGATCGAGATCACCGGGCGAATGCACAAGGCAGGCGTGCCGATAGTTGCGGGGACCGATGGCTACGGGCTCGAGCTGGTGCGCGAACTCGAGCTTTACCGACAGGCGGGTCTGACCAACGTTCAGGCGATGCAGACCGCGACGATCGTCCCGGCGCGAATGGTCGGCATGGATTCTACGACCGGTTCGATCACCGTCGGCAAGGAGGCTGACCTGCTGCTGGTCGACGGTGACGTCGAGCAGGATCTGGGCAACCTCCGCCATGTCGATACCGTGATCCTTGACGGTTATCGACTTGACGGTGACGCGTTGCGGTCGGCGAGCGGGCTCAGCGGGATGCCGAAGTAAATCCGGTCAGCGCTTTTTCAATTCGTCCCTGATCTCGGTCAGCAGATCGACTTCGCTCGGGCCGGCCGGCGCGTCGGCGGGCTTGTGGATGATCTTGTTGGCCTGGCGGACCAAGAGGAAGATTACGAAGGCGAGGATCAGGAAGTTGATCAGCACGGTGAGGAACTGGCCCCAACCAAGCACCGCGACGCCGGCTTCCTTCAATGCGGCATAATTGGTCGGATCGCCCTTGTAATCGGCTGGAATGGTGCCGAGCACGGTGAAGTAGCTGGAGAAATCGGCACCGCCGAAGATGGCGCCGATTACTGGCATGAGGATGTCGTCGGTCAGGCTGGCGACGATGGTGGCGAAGGCCGCGCCGATTATCACCGCGACCGCGAGATCGAGGACATTGCCCTTGGCGATGAAGGCCTTGAATTCGGATAGCATGACGACATTACCCCTTTCGTCATTGAAACCGCGCCCTGCAGTTTCTAAGTCATGACGCTACCGTTCCTTATGGGGGAAACGCAATGACCGTCACTCGCCTTCGCACCTTCATGCTTGCACCCGTTGTCGCCGTCAGCCTGGCCGGCTGTGGATTGAATTCGGTTCCAACGGCGGAGGAAGAGGTCAATGCCCGATTTGCCGACGTTCAGGCCGATTATCAGCGTCGAAGCGACCTGATCGGTAATCTGGTCGAGACGGTGAAGGCTGCGGCGGCGCAGGAGAGCAATGTCCTGATCGGCATCAGCACCGCCCGCGCCCGCGCCACCCAGACTACGCTCACCCCCGCCGATCTCTCCGACCCAGCCAAGGTTGCGGCCTTCGACCAGGCGCAGGCGCAGGTCGGCGTCGCGGTTCGTCCTTTGATGGGCCCGATGATCCAGGAGCGGTATCCAGAACTGAAATCGCTGAACAATTTCGCGTCGCTGCAGGATCAGTTGGAAGGCACCGAGAATCGCATTCGCGCCTCTCGCGGCGATTACAACACGGCGGTGCAGGCCTATAACACCCGCATCCGCACCTTCCCCGACGCGATCGGGGCGAAGGTGTTCTACGGTGCCAAGCCCAAGGTGCCGTTCGCCGCCTCGGCCGCCGCGCAGGAGGCCCCCAAGGTCGACTTCGGCAACGCGAGCTAGGCCGCACTGGATGAACCTCAAGTCCGTCATTCCCGCGCAAGCGGGAATCCCGCTTCTTGCCCTGAGCAAAAGTAGCGGGACCCCCGCCTTCGCGGGGGTGACGGTGGTGTTGTTCCTGTTGATTGCGCTCCTCTTCGCTGTCCCCGCCACCGCCCAAAACTTCCCGCCATTGACGGGGCGCGTGGTCGACCAGGCGAATTTGCTTCGCCCGGAGCAGAAGGTCGACCTCGATAGCAAATTGTCGGCGCTTGAGGCGCAGTCGGGACGGCAGTTCGTGGTCGCGACGGTCAACAGCCTCGAGAATCGTGAAATCTCCGATTACGCCTATCAGCTCGGTCGCCACTGGAAGATCGGGGACGAAAAACGCGACGACGGTGTGGTCATGGTGGTCGCGCCCAAGGAACGCGAGGTGTGGATTGCGACGGGCTATGGCGCGGGTGCCTATCTGACCGATTCTGTAACCGGCCGCATCATTCGGGAGGCGGTCATTCCGCGCTTCAAGGCCGGGGACATGGGCGGCGGCATCATCGCTGGGGCCGACCGGGTGATCGAGGTAATGAGACTGCCCCCCGAAGAAGCTGCGCGGCAGGCGCAGGCAGCGGGCGCGGCCGAGAAGAAGCGCGGGCGAAGCAGTGGCGCCGGTTTTATCCCGGTGATCTTCATCGTGGTCATCTTTTTCATGATCATCGGCGGGCTCAGCCGAGCCGCCGGAGGCCGCAAATATCGCGGTCGCGGATCGCGCGGCGGGATCGATCCGCTGGTCGTCCTGTGGGGCCTCGAAGCGCTTAGCCAGGTATCGCGCGGACGCGGTGGCGGCGGCTTCGGTGGTTTCGGCGGAGGCGGCGGTGGTTTCGGCGGCGGCGGTGGTTTTTCGGGCGGCGGTGGATCGTTCGGTGGCGGCGGCGCGGGGGGCAGCTGGTGACGCCGATGAGTGAGATCGACTATGAGAAGGTCAGCGCGGCGATCGCGGCGGCCGAAAGCGGCACCGATGGCGAGGTGATTGCGATCATCACGGAGCGGTCGGACAGCTATCACGATGTCGGGCTGCATTATGCGGTCGCGGTGCTGTTCCTGATCCTTGCAACCTTCGCTGCCTGGCCCGTGCTGCTCGACGATGCGTGGAGTGTGCTCAACGGATGGGCGGCCCCGCCGGGACCCCACCAGACACTGTTGCTACTGCTCGGCGCGTCGCTGCTCGGGTTCCTGATTGCCCTGTTCGCGATGAAATATATGCCGTTGCGGCTGGCGCTGACGCCCGGCGCAACCAAGACGCGGCGGGTGCGGCGGCGCGCGGTTATGCTGTTCAAGGCCGCTGCGGAACGCCGGACGGTCGGGCGCACCGGGGTGCTGATCTATCTTTCCATGGGCGAGCATCGGGCCGAAATCATCGGTGACGATGCGATTACCCACGTAACGACGCCCGAGACATGGGGCGAGTCCATGCTTGCACTGCTGACCGAGGTGAAGGCGGGGCGAACGGCGGACGGGATTGTCGCCGCGGTGGGGCTGATCGGCGGCGTCCTGAAAGAACATTTCCCCAAGGATGGCCACGATCATAATGAAATCCCAGACAAATTGATCGAGCTTTGACGAGCGGCGAAAAGGTCACGCGCTGGGCGGGCAAATATCTCCGCATCGTGACCGATGGCGGCTGGGAATATGTCGAGCGCTGCGGCGACATGACGGCGGTGGTGATCGTCGCCATGCATGAGGGCAAATATATCCTGATCGAGCAGGAGAGGGTGCCGCTGGGCCGGCGATGCATCGAGCTCCCGGCGGGATTGGTCGGCGACGAGGACGATCTCGGGATCGAGGAAACGGCGCTTAAGGAACTGGAAGAGGAAACCGGCTTCGTCGCGGAACGGATCGAGCGGCTGGGCGAGTTTCACTCGTCACCCGGCATGGTATCGGAAGGCTATACCCTGGTCCGCGCGCACGGCGTGGCAGCGGGCGGGGCCAAGGCCGACGAGCCGATTGTGGTTCATCTGGTTGCCCCGGAAAACATTGCTGCATTCATTGCCGCCAAGCGCGCCGAAGGACTGGCGATCGACACCAAATTATTGCTGCTGCTGGCGGGCGATTTGCTGCGCTGATTGTTGGTCGACTGCAGCAGCGGTTCGTCGAGCCGTGGTTGTCGTGGGTTCAGCCGCATCCCATTAGAATATGCGATCATATTTTCGTTGGAGGAAATTGAAAATGAAGGTTTTTCTGTTGGCAAGCGCTGCGGTGATCAGCGTCGCGGCCGCCGCCCAGACGACACCCCCCGCGGCACCGGTGGCCAACGCCGCCGTCGCCGTGCCGAACAACATCCTGCTCGCCGACTGGAAGGGGCCGTATCAGGGCGTTCCGCCTTGGGATCAGGTCAAGCCCGAGCTATTCGACGAAGCCTATGCCTTCGCCATCGCCGAGCTTGAGCGCGAGGCCGCCGCGACTGCTAATAATCCCGCCTCGCCGACGTTTGAGAATACGATCGTCGCCATGGAACGCGGCGGCGCTCGGCTCAGGCAGGTCGGCTCGATCTTCGGCGTGATGACCAGCAACATGTCGTCGCCCGCTTATCAGGCGCTGGACAAGAAATGGTCGCCCAGATTGTCGGCGGCTTATGACAAAATCACGCTCGACCCCAAGATTTTCGCGCGGGTCGAAGCGCTGTACAACAGGCGCGACAGCCTCAGACTCGACGCCAAGCAGTTGCGCGTCCTGACCCGCACTTATGACGGCTTTGTCCGCCGCGGCGCCAAATTGACGCCCGCGCAAAAGACCCAGGTGTCGGCGATCAATCAGGAACTGGCGTCGGCGTTCAGCGACTTCAGCAGCAAGCTGCTGGCCGACGAAGGAACCTTTATTCAGGCCAGCGCGGCGGAGATGGCGGGCGTTCCCGACGACGTGCGCAATGCCGCGGCCGAAGTTGCGAAGACCAAGAATCTGCCAGCGGGCAGCTTTGCAGTGCGCAATACGCGCTCGGCGGTCGATCCAGTGCTGAGCTTCGCCAGCAATCGTGCGCTTCGCCAGAAGGTGTGGCAGTCGTTCGTCAATCGCGGCGACAACGGCAATGCCAACGACTCCAACGCACTGATCGCGAAAATCGTGAAGCTGCGTGCCGACCGCGCGCATCTGCTCGGTTACAAGACCCATGCCGATCTGCGCATGCAGGACACGATGGCCAAGACCCCGGCGCGGGCGATGGACCTGATGATGCGCGTGTGGCCGGCGGCGGTGAAGCGCGTGAACGAGGAAGTCGCCGACATGCGGCCGTTCGCGACGAAGGATGGCGTAAAGACGGTCGAGCCGTGGGATTATCGCTATTATCAGGAAAAGGTTCGCAAGGCGAAATACGACCTCAGCGAAGACGAGATCAAACCCTATTTCGAGCTGTCGAACCTGGTCAACGGCATGTTCTGGTCGGCCGAGCAATTGTACGATCTGAAGTTCAAGGAGAATACCGGGACGGTGCCGGTGTGGCAGTCGGACATCCGCACGTTCGAGGTGACCCACGCCAAGACCGGCAAGGTGATCGGGCTGTTCTACCTCGATACCTATTCGCGCGAGGGCAAGCGATCGGGCGCGTGGGCGACCGGCTATCGCGATACGTCGGGGCTGATGGGTTCGAAGCCCAAACTGGTGTCGAACAATAATAATTTCACCAAGCCGGGACCGGGCCAGCCGGTGCTGATCACGCTCGACGATGCGTCGACCCTGTTCCATGAATTCGGCCATGCCATCCAGGGCTTGCTGACCGACGTTTACTATCCGTCGCTCGGCGGGTCGCAGCGCGACTTCGTGGAATATCCCAGCCAGGTGAACGAGAATTGGCTGCTCACCCGGCCGGTGCTCGAGCGGTTCGCCAAGCATTACAAGACCGGCGCGCCGATGCCCGATGCCCTGGTCAAGAAGATCGAGGCGTCGGAGACGTTCAACCAGGGCTTCGCCACGGTCGAATATCTGTCGTCGGCGCTGGTCGACATGAAGCTGCACACCCGCGAGGATGGCGTGGTCGATGTCGACGCGTTCGAGAAAGCGACGCTGGCCGAGCTCGGCATGCCGCGCGAGATGGTGATGCGTCACCGTCTGCCGCAATTCGGGCATCTGTTCTCGTCCGACAGCTATTCGGCCGGCTCTTACAGCTATTTGTGGTCGGAAACGATGGACGCCGACACCTGGGCGGCGTTCGAGGAGGCGGGCGACCCGTTCGACCGCGCGACGGCCGACAAGTTCCGAACGATCCTGCTGTCGACGGGCAATGAGACCGATCGGGCGGAGGCCTATCGGAAGTTCCGCGGACGCGATCCCGACGTGACGGCACTGCTCAAGCGCCGGGGCTTCCCGATCAATTGACGGTGTTGCGGGCCGCTTCCCAACAGGAAGCGGCCCCAAGTTCGTTAGCTCGCGCTCGGTCCCGCAAAGGTATCGATTAGCACGTCGAGCTGCGCCTGGCAGTCATTGCGGATGAGGTTCTGGGCGAGCCCTTCAAGTCCGGCCGGGACCGGTGCAATCGGGATCGCATTGAGCGTGACGGCGGCCCCAGCACCTTTCACCTGATATTTGCTTCCGACCGCGACCGGCAATGTCGCTGGCCACGGGGCGTTCTTCTGGCCTGCGGCAAATTCGACCGTGGCGGCGCGGCTGCTTCCAACTTCGGTCAGTGTCACCTGTCGTGCATTGGCACTATCCGCGCGATACAAACCGACATCGGCGGGATTGGCGATGCAGACATTCCCCGATCGGCCAATGTCCGCCTGCCATACGTTTCGGCCCGACGTTGCACCGGTCGGACCCCCGCGCACTGCTCCGACGCGGCTACGCCGCGCATTGGTCTGTCCGCCAAGGGCCGCGATGGCGGACGTCGATCCACCGCCGGACGCCGACGTGCTGTAGCTTCCGGGGCCACGCAACGTCCGCGTCCCACGCGAATCGAGCAGGATCACGACGTCGTTACCGCGCAGGGTAATGGTCTGGTTCTCGGGCAGGGCACGGCCGGCCGGATAGGCCTTGGCCGATGGACCCGACGATCGCACTACCAGAACGGCCGCCTGGGCAGCCACCGCCGTCATTGCAAGCGCGGCACCGCTGCCAGCCAAAATCCACCTGTTCATCCTATTTCTCCCCTAAAAGATATGATCCACCCGGCCCCGTCTGGCGAAGCCGGTTGGCGAATACAGATAAAGCTATATCATTATCATGCTTTGCTGCGATAGCTTCAATCGCATGGAGGGCTTCTTTGTCTCCTGCCTCGAATTGACGCCACAATCGTGTCAATTCGGCACGCTGGGCTGGATCGCCTTGGGGATAGGGCTCCCAGACGACGATCGGGGTCGAGCGGCCCGACAAGGTGATTCGTCCCATGGGACGGAATTCATCCTGAATCTCGGTTCGGGCGCGGGCCTCGTCGCTGACCAGTGCCGTGCTCTTGAGATATTTGTTGGCCCCTTCGAGCCGCGCGGCGGTGTTCATCGCATCGCCGAGCGCGGTGTATTGGATGCGCCCTTCACCGCCGAAATTGCCGACGATCGCCTCTCCATAATGGAGCCCGATGCGGGTCTTGCCGAGCATTGCCCGGTCGGAGTCCGAACTGCCGAACTGCTGTGTGAATTCGAGCATTTGAATGACCGCCGAGAGCGCCCGGTCGCCATCGTCGTCGCGAGCGATCGGCGCACCCCAGAAAGCGACGACGGCATCGCCGACGAACTTGTCGATCGTGCCGCCGTTCTTGAGAACGATGTCGCTCATTCCGTCGAGATAGGCGTTGAGGATCGAAGCGGTCTTCTCCGCCGGGATGACGTGGCTGAGGCTGGTGAAGCCCTGGATATCGGTGAACAAGGTGAAGATCGGCAGTCGCTCCCCGGTCAGTGAGAGCTTGGTCGGATCCTTGAGGATCATCTCGGCGATGTCGGGGGGCAGATATTTGCCGAGCGCCGACTGGGCGAAGCGCTTCTGGTCGCTGCCCATCGCTTTCACGGTGGCCTCTGTCGCCATGTAGGCAAGCACCCAGCCGGCGATCCATCCGAAAGCCGGAAGCCCTTGCGTGTCGATACCCCGCCATTCGAACAGGAAGGGGGCGGCACCGAAGAACAGCAATTGCCCGACGATCAGCACGCTCAGTGCGCCGGGGCGAATGTCGATCATCGATGTGAAAGTGCCGGCCAGGACGACGAAGATGGCAAGCACCCACAGGGCCGTGCTGTTGATCCGTCCCGGCAAGCGACGGTCCAGCGCCTGGGTCAGCATCGCGGCGTGGACCTGAAGTCCGGCGATGGTTCTTTTGGTGACCCGGGTCAGTGGATATTCGAATTGATCGACGTCCGGCAGGTCGCCGCCGATGAGGACGTAGCGATCCTTCACCTCGCCCGCGAGCGCCGGAGCAATTGCCGGATCAACAAACAGGTCAATTTGCAGCGACGAAAAGACATCGCGTTCATTGTCGAGCGGCGCGCTGTAGAGCACGCTTCCCTCATAGGAAGCTGCGCCTTTGCGACCGCTCATCGCGACCGGAAGGAACGGCGGCAGATCGCGCGGCTGGTTGGGCCAGTTGCGCAGCACATTGTCGGGGTCGCTCTGGAGAGAAATAGAGGCCTTGCGGACGTTGGGGTTGCCGATCCTGGCCAAAAACTGGTCCTGGAATTCCTGTTGCCATTCCTGGATATCCTCGGGATTATAGCGAGTGGTGGCGTAGCCCATCCACACGGGGGTCTTCATGCCTTTCAAGGCCGCGATCAGCTTCGGATCGTCGGCCTGCGCCTGATCGAACAAGATATCGATGCCAATCGCTTTGGCGCCCATCGTGTCGAGATTGGCTAGTGCGTCGGCCAATGTGCTCCGGTCGAGCGGCGAGCGTTCGCCGGTGCGCTGCTGGGTCTCGGGAATGAACGGGACCAGCAGAATCCGCTTTTCCTGATCCACTTTTCGCGCGGCGAGTGCGGCGAATCCCGCGCGCACGTCGTAAAGCGCCCGCTCCGCGTCGGGTGCGATCGGCAGGGTCCAATTATGCTTCGACCCGTCGTCTTCCGTGACAATGATTGGGGTTTCCCAGCTGAAGCGGGCGAGCAGCATGGCGGCGACGATGAACAGCAAGGTGGCGATGCGGCGGCCGATCGGAACCTGGGCGAGATCCTTCGAGATGGACGCAAGCGAGGGCATTCGCGCAGTGACGCGTCGCTCCGCCTTCGGCCACTTCAACGGCTTGTCCAACTTGTGCCCGCTCCCGCTCGATCGATTATCGAGTCGTTATCGGTGCCATGCTTAACTTCGTATAGGCTGTAAGGCGAGTGCGCGGGATCAAGCTGTGCCGGGGCGCGACACCGCCAAAGAGATCAAAGTCTCGCGGACTCGGCCTGTTTCCATGCCAGATCGGCGAGCGGCTCGGTCAGCGCGGCGGTGGCGGCGGCATGGTCGGAGCTAGCATTACCGCGCGCAAGTCGGCCGCGGATGCCGTGGGTGATGGCCGCCAGCCGGAACATCACGAAGGCCATCAGATAGTCGATATGGGGGAGGCTCTCGCGGCCGGTGCGGGCGCAGTAGGCGGCGATATACTGCTCCTCCGACGGAATGCCGAGCGCTTCAAAGTCGAGCCCGTCGAGCCCGGTGAACATGCCCGCCGGCATTCGGTACATCATTAGATGATAGACGAAGTCCGCCGCCGGATCGCCGAGCGTCGACAATTCCCAGTCGAGCACCGCGGCCACTCGTGGCTCGCGCGCGTCGAAGATCATGTTGTCGCAGCGGAAGTCACCGTGGACGATCCGCGCATCGCCGGCGTCGGGCGGCAGGTTGGCGCGCAGCCAGTCGACCAGACGGTCCATCGCGGGGACGCGGCCGACCTCGACATCGCCTTCATATTGCTTCGACCAGCGCGCCACCTGCCGCTCGACGAAATTGCTCGGGCGACCGTAATCGGACAGGCCGATCGCGGCGGGATCGAAAGTGTGCAGCTGGGCGATGGTCGCATTCATGGCGTCGAAATGCGCCGCGCGCTCGGTCGGCGTCAGGCCGGGGAAGGTTGGATCCCAGACGATCCGCCCTTCGACCATGTCCATCACGAAAAAGGCCGTACCGATGACGCTTTCGTCCTCGCATAGGCCGTGAATGCGCGGGACGGGAAAGCCCGCATCGCCCAGCGCCGCCATCACCCGCGCCTCGCGCTCAACCGCATGCGCGCCGGGCAACAATGGCCCGGGTGGCTTGCGGCGAAGGACGTAGGATCGGGCCGGGGTGTCGAGGCGGTAGGTCGGATTGGACTGTCCGCCCTTGAACTGGCTGACTGTCAGCGGCCCTTCGAAGCCCGCGAAGTTGGCCGCCATCCACGCATCGAGCGCGGCAGTGTCGAATTCCAGTCGCGCATCGACGGCACGAGTCCCGCTATTCGCTTCGGTACGATCCATTCGCCACCACTCGACCAACTTTCCGCTTGAAACAAGTGAGGGTCGTCGGTGTTGTGTCGCTATGCCCCGATTGATCCATCTGTCCGACCTGCACTTCGGTGCCCATGACCCGGTGCTGGTCGAAGCGGTCGAGCGCCGCCTGGACGAGGAGAAGCCCGACCTGGTGGTAGTATCCGGCGATTTCACTCAGCGCGCCCGGACCGAGCAGTTCGAGGAGGCCGGGGCCTTCCTGATGCGCGTGCGCGAGGCGGGGCACGAGGTGCTCGCGGTGCCCGGCAATCACGATGTCCCGCTGTACGATGTGCTGCGCCGCTTCCTGTCGCCGCTGACCCGCTACAAGCGCCATATCGACGACGATTTGTGCCCGTTCATCCAGATCGACGGGGCGGCGATACTGGGCATCAACACTGCACGGTCGCTGACGTTCAAAAACGGTCATGTCAGCGAAGAACAGATGGTCATGATCCGGGAGAAGTTTGCGCAGACCGACAAGAGCCAGCCGCGAATCCTGGTGACCCACCATCCATTGTTCGCGCTTCCTGTTGGCGACGGACCCGAACTTGGACATACGATGGATGATCAGCACATGGCGCTCGACGCTATCGCCGATGCCGGGGTCGACCTTTTGCTCGCGGGTCATAATCACCGTGCCTCGGTCAATGATGCGGGTAGCCTGGTGAAAGGGGCGGGCAAGGCACTGGTCATCCAGGCGGGGACCGCGACCTCGACCCGCACTCGCGATGAAATGCAGAGCTTCAACCGAATCGAGATTGACGGGACGGGGGTGCGGGTCACCATCCAGCGCTGGGACGGGGCCGCATTCGTATCGGGCGACAGCCAGTTTTTCGAACGACACGACGAGTGCTGGGAATTCGCCGACGGCAAGAAAGTCGAAGCCGCACCCGCCGCTTGACCTTGCCCGCGCGCGTCGCTGGCGCGTAGGGCAGGGCCATGAGCGCTCAGCCCGACATATCGCATTTCGACCAGCCCGAGTTCGTCCGCCGCGTGCTGGCCGAGGATCTGGGGCAGGGCGGGGACGTCACCAGCCTGGCGACGATCGATGCGGATGCCCGCTTCACCGCGACGATGAATTGCCGCGAGCCGATCGTGGTCGCGGGGCTCGACATCGCGATGACGTTTTTCCGTGAGCTTGATACCGAAGTGCAGATCGACACCGCCGTGGCCGATGGCGACCGAATCGTCGCGGGGACGGTGCTGGTCACACTGCAGGGCAATGCGCGCGCGATGCTCACCGCCGAGCGATCGGCGCTCAATACGCTGCAGCATCTGTCTGGAATTGCCACCCTAACCCGCACCTATGTCGATGAAATCGCGGGCACGGGTTCGATCCTGCTCGATACGCGCAAGACCATTCCGGGGCTTCGTGCCCTCGAAAAATATGCCGCGCGCATGGGGGGCGCGGAAAATCACCGCATGCGACTCGACGATGGCGTCCTGATCAAGGACAATCATGTCGGGGTCGCGGGATCGGTCGAGGCGGCGGTGCGCGCTGCGGTGGCGGCGAACACCGGTCTGCAAATCCAGGTCGAGGTCGATCGGATTGCCCAGATCGAGCCGGCGCTTGGCGCGGGGGCGGACAGGCTGCTGCTCGACAATATGAGCAATGACGAATTGCGCGAGGCGGTGGCGTTGGTCGCGGGCCGGGTGCCGCTCGAGGCGTCGGGCGGGGTGCGGCTCGACACGATCCGCGGTATCGCGGAGACTGGCGTTACCTACATTTCGGTCGGGCGCATCACCCAGTCGGCCCCGGCGGTCGACATCGGACTGGATTATCAGCTCAGCTAGATGCTCGCCATGCGGCGGCAGCGGGTTTATAGAGCGCCAAGGTTTTTGCGGCCAAATAGTTTTGATGGAGCGTGAAATTGTTCAAGGGTTTGAAGCCGATCACCTATGCCGGCCGCGAAGTGTGGCCTCTGGTCGAGGGTGGCAAGGGCGTATCCGCCACCAATCACGCCAGTTCAGGTGCCTGGGCCGCGGCTGGGGGGATCGGCACCGTCAGCGCGGTCAACGCCGACAGCTACGATCCCGAGGGTCGGATCATTCCGCAGGTATACAGCAAGCTGACCCGCAAGGAGCGGCAGGAAGAGCTGATCCATTACGGCATCGAGGGCGCGGTGGCGCAGATCGACCGGGCCTATGAAATTGCCGACGGTCGCGGCGCGATCAACGTCAACGTGCTTTGGGAAATGGGCGGCGCGCAACCGATCCTGAACGGCCTGCTGGAGCGGACCAAGGGCAAGGTCGCGGGCGTCACCTGCGGTGCGGGCATGCCCTATAAATTGTCCGAGATCGCGGCCCGGCATGAGGTGCATTATCTGCCGATCATCAGCTCCGGCCGGGCGTTTCGCGCCTTGTGGAAGCGGGCCTACTCCAAGACTGCCGAGTGGCTTGGAGCGGTGGTCTATGAAGATCCGTGGCTGGCGGGCGGGCATAACGGCCTGAGCAATGCCGAAGACCCGAAGAAGCCGCAGGATCCCTATCCCCGGGTCAAGGAATTGCGCGAAGTGATGCGCGAGGGCGGGATTCCCGACAGCCTGCCGATCGTCATGGCGGGCGGCGTGTGGAACCTCGATCAATGGGATAATTGGATCGACAATCCCGAGCTCGGCCAGATCGCCTTCCAGTTCGGTACCCGGCCACTGCTGACGCAGGAAAGCCCCATCCCAGCGGAATGGAAAGCGCGATTGATGACGCTCGAGGAGGGCGACGTCCTGCTCCACAAATTTTCGCCCACCGGCTTCTATTCCTCGGCGGTGCGCACGCCGTTCCTGCGCTGGCTGGAAGCGCGGTCGGAACGGCAGATCGCCTTTACGAAGGACGCGATCGGCGACCAT
The DNA here is from genome assembly GCA_040385545.1 of Pseudomonadota bacterium. Lineage (GTDB taxonomy): Bacteria > Pseudomonadota > Alphaproteobacteria > Sphingomonadales > Sphingomonadaceae > Sphingomicrobium. The sequence continues at coordinate 4,362 of JAZKHF010000094.1, read as the reverse complement.
GCGTTCGAGCTCGATGTCGGGGTTGGAACCAAGAAGAATTACTGGGTGACCAAGGGCGATCTGCAGCATGCCCGCGAATGGTATGGCGCTGGCTTCACCAATGCGATGAAGACGCCGGACGACACATTGGTGTTCGTCACCCCGGACGATGAAAAAATCATCCGCAAGGATCAATCCGAATGCATGGGCTGCCTCAGCCATTGCGCCTTTTCGAGCTGGGCGGAGAATGAAAAGAACAGCACCGGGCGGCTGGCCGATCCGCGCAGTTTCTGCATCCAGAAGACGTTGCAGGACATTGCCCACGGCGGACCGGTCGACAACAACCTAATGTTCGCCGGCCACGCCGCGTTTCGTTTCAAGCAGGATCCGTTCTATTCGAACGGCTTCGTCCCGACGGTGAAGCAGCTGGTCGACCGGATTTTGACGGGCGCGTGATGCGGTTACTGCTAATTCTTGCGCTATTGATCTTTGCGTCCCCGACGGTCGCGCAGGACAAGACGCCTCCTTACTGGGCGTCGATCGCCAGTGGCGAGGCGATGATCAGGACCGGGCCGGGCCGCAATTATCCCGGCACTTGGCTATACAAGCGCCGCGATTTGCCCGTGCGCGTGCTCAAAATCCACCAGAGCTGGCGTCTGATCGAGGATCCGGACGGCACGCGCGGCTGGATGCTGGTCACGTTGCTGAGCGATCGACGCACCGCTCTGGTCAAGGCCGACTTGCCACACCCCCTGTATGAAAAGCGCGATGCCACCAGCCGGGTTGCGTATCTGGTCGAGCCTGGAGTCGTCGGCCGGATCGAGGATTGCGATGGCAGCTGGTGCAAGTTCGCGGTCGGACGGCGTCAGGGCTGGATCGCGCAGAACAAGATTTACGGCGTGGGCGCGAGCGAACAGCTCGACTGAAACGCGGCGGCGGGAAACCCCGCCGCCTCGCCACCACATCATTATTTATTGCGTGGGCGGCGCGACATTTGCCGGTGCGGGCACATAAGCGACCCGCTTGACCGTCAACTTGTCACCCTTGTCGCTGACCGTTTCGCCACTGGAACCCGCTTCGAGGCCAGGGTTGGACCAGCACATCTCGCCGTCCTTGTTCATCGCGCTAGTGAAGCAGGCCTTGCCGTCCTTATCGATCGCGGTGCCGTGGTCGATATGTTCGGTGCCGGCCCAGGTGATGTAGTTGCCGCTAGCGTCGATCGATTCCACCACCGCCTTCTTCGAATTGGGATCGACGAACTCCCAGCTCGTCTCCCTTATCGTAAATGCAGCCGGGACGGCCGCATTTGCAGCTTCATTGGCGACGGCGACACTGGCCTAATTGGAGGGCGCGACCGGCTCTTCAGTCTTCATACACGCGGACGTAGCGGCGACAGCCGCGATCAGCATCAATTTGCGCATCATCATCTCCCCTGTTGAGGAGATGTGGTTAACAGGACTTCGTGACGCAAGCGAATCGATTGGGGTCGGTTCGCCGGGTTAAGCCAGCTCCACCGCCACCGCCGTCGCCTCACCGCCGCCGATGCAGAGGCTTGCGACGCCACGCGTGAGGCCCTTGGTCTTGAGCGCATTGATCAACGTCACCAGGATGCGGGTGCCGCTGGCGCCGATCGGGTGGCCCAAGGCGGTGGCGCCGCCGTGGACATTGATCTTGTCGTGCGGAATACCGAGGTCCTTCATCGCGAACATCGCGACGCAGGCGAACGCCTCATTGACCTCCCACAGATCGACATCGCCGACCGACCAGCCGGCTTTCTTGAGCACTTTCTCGATCGCGCCGCCCGGGGCGATGGTGAAATCCGACGGCTCGCGCGCATGGGCGGCAGTGGCGACGATGGTGGCGATCGCGGTCAGGCCCTTGGCGTCGGCGTCGGACTTGCGCGCTAACACCATGGCGGCGGCACCGTCGCTGATCGACGAGGAGGTGGCGGCGGTGATCGTACCGTCCTTGGCGAAGGCGGCGCGAAGTGTCGGGATCTTGTCGGGCATGCCGCGGCCGGGGGCTTCGTCGGTGTCAACGATGGTGTCGCCCTTGCGACCCTTGATCGTCACCGCGACGATCTCGTCCTTGAACGCTCCGCTGTCGATCGCGCCCTTGGCCCTGCTAAGGCTTTCGATCGAGAAATTGTCCATTTCCTCGCGGGTCAGCTGATACTGGTCGGCGGTGTCCTGGGCGAAGGTGCCCATCGCGCGACCGGCGTCATAGGCATCTTCCAGCCCGTCGAGGAACATGTGGTCGTAGGCGGTGTCATGGCCGATCCGCGCGCCGCCGCGATGCTTCTTGAGCAGGTACGGCGCGTTGGTCATGCTCTCCATGCCGCCGGCGATGATGAAATCGGCATTGCCCGCGGCCAGCGCTTCGGCGCCCATGATCACCGTCTGCATGCCCGATCCGCACACCTTGTTGACGGTGGTCGCCTGGACCGATTTGGGCAGGCCGGCCTTGATCGCCGCCTGCCTCGCGGGGGCCTGGCCGAGGCCGGCGGGAAGTACGCAGCCCATGTAGATGCGGTCGATATCCTCGCCCGAAACCCCCGAGCGTTCGACCGCCGCGCGCACCGCGGTGGCACCGAGATCGGTCGCGGAAGCGTCGGACAGGCTGCCCTGCATCGAACCCATCGGGGTGCGGGCGGTCGAAAGGATGACGATCGGATCGGACATGAACTTACTCCAGAAGCGTTTCGCACCTGCACATAGGCTGAGGCGGGCCGCGGTTCAATTCGCTGGATTGCGCGGGGCAACCAACGGGCATAGTCTCCTGCCCATGAAACAGGTCATTCTTATCCTCGCTGGCGCCACCGCTCTCTCCCTTGCCGCCGCTTCGACCGGCCAGACCCCGCCCGCGGCGAAGCCCGAGCAGCACAAGAATCTGAAGGTGCTTCCGTCCGATATTCCTCACGACCGGCTGATTGCGATCATGCGCAATTATAGCGCGTCGCTGGGGGTCAAGTGCACGTTTTGCCATGTCGGTGTGGAGGGTAAGCGCGAGACGATGGATTTTGCGTCCGATGCCAACAAGCACAAATTGATCGCGCGGACGATGATGACGATGACCCGGCGGATCAACGAGCAGGATATGGGGGTGACCGACTTCACCAAGTCGAAAGTGACCTGTTACACCTGCCATCGCGGTGCCGCTCGACCGCTGACCGCTTCCCCGTCGGCAACGGACACGCCGCCCGCTCCGCACAAGCACTGATCCTCGCCTTGTCCGCAGTCCGCCGCCGATGCTAGGCGCTGGGACGAAGAGGAGAGACAATGAGCGACATGCCCGGCCTGGATTTCGACCTTGGCGAAATGGCCGACACGATCCGCGATTCGACCCAGCGATTTGCGACCGACAAGATCGCGCCGATCGCCGCCGAGATCGATGCCAACGACCGCTTCCCGATCGAACTGTGGCCGCAGATGGGCGAACTGGGGTTGCACGGGATCACGGTCGAGGAGCAGTGGGGCGGGCTTGGCCTTGGCTATCTCGAGCATGTCGTGGCGCAGGAAGAAGTGGCGCGGGCCTCGGCTTCGGTGGGCTTGAGCTACGGCGCGCATAGCAATTTGTGCGTCAATCAGATCCGCCGCTGGGCCAATGACGAGCAGAAGGCGCGTTATCTGCCCAAGCTGATCAGCGGCGAGCATGTCGGCGCACTGGCGATGAGCGAGGCAGGCGCGGGCAGCGACGTCGTCTCGATGAAGTTGAAGGCCGAGAAGTCGGGCAATGGCTATCGCCTCAACGGCACCAAATTCTGGATCACCAACGCCGAATATGCCGACACGTTGGTGGTCTATGCCAAGACCGGTGAGGGATCGCGCGGGATCACGACATTCCTGATCGAAAAGGGCATGGATGGCTTCTCGATCGGCCAGAAGATCGACAAATGCGGGATGCGTGGGTCACCCACCAGCGAGTTGGTGTTCGACGATTGCTTCGTGCCCGCGGAAAACATCATGGGCCCGGAGAATGGCGGGGTTGGGGTGCTGATGAGCGGGCTCGATTATGAGCGCACCGTGCTCGCCGGCATACAGCTCGGGATCATGCAGGCGTGCCTCGATGTGGTCGTGCCCTACGTCCGCGAGCGCAAGCAGTTCGGCCAGGCGATCGGCAGCTTCCAATTGATCCAGGCCAAGGTCGCCGACATGTATGTCGCGCTCAACTCGGCGCGCGCCTACGTCTATGCCGTCGCCAAGAATTGCGACGCCGGAAAGACCACCCGGTTCGACGCCGCGGGCGCGATCCTGCTGGCATCTGAAAGTGCGTTCAAGGTCGCGGGTGAAGCAGTTCAGGCTCTGGGTGGCGCGGGCTACACCAAGGACTGGCCGGTCGAACGCTTCATGCGCGACGCCAAACTGCTCGACATCGGCGCCGGCA
>JAZKHF010000093.1:0-7673 GCA_040385545.1 Pseudomonadota bacterium | reverse complement strand
AATTGGGCCGGCTGGCCTATTGGCTGATCTGGCTGGTCGGGCTGATCGCGGCGCTCCAGCCGCTGGGGTTGTCCCAGGTGCTGACGCCCGTAACCGCCCTAACCAATGAAGTGTTCACCTTCATTCCACACCTGCTCGGCGCTGGGCTCATCTTCTTTGCCGGCCTCATCTTGGGACGAATTGTCGGCCATGTGGTTGAAGCCGCGCTTGGCGCGCTTAATCTCGAGCGGCTTGCTGGCCGCGCGGGCCTTAAGCTGGGCGAGACGCCGGTTGCGGTCGATACCGCGGGCACTGCTAGCGAAGGGGTCGCTCCCGCTCGTAGCACGATTGCGCGGGCAGTAGGCATGACGGCTAGCGCGATCATCATCATTTTTGCCGCAATTGCTGCCCTGCAAGCACTGGGGATCAGTGCGATAGCCGACCCAGCGGTGGCGATGCTTCAAACCATCGCGACAGCAATTCCGCGCGTATTTGCCGCCCTGATCTGGCTGGCCGTGGCATTCCTCATCGCACGCTTCGTCAAGACGCTGATCGAGACGGTGCTGCCGAGTTTTGGCTTCGACAATAGCGTGCGCGCGCTGGGTGTGATGCCGGCCAGTTCCAATCCGTCGCGGATCGTCGGTGCGGTGGCGATGACCGCGATCCTGCTCGGTGCGGCGATCGAGGCGGCGCGGCAATTGGGCGGCGACAGTGTCGCGGCCTTGCTGTTCCAAATCACCGAGCTTGGCGGCAAGGTGATCTTCGGCACGGTGATCATCGTCGTCGGCCTGTTCCTGGCGCGGATCCTGGCGGCATTGGTCGGAAGCTCGACCGGCGAGGCCGGCTATGCGCAGACGATCGTCAAATATGCCATCGTCGCCTTGTTCACCGCGATCGGCCTGACCTTCATGGGGCTGGCGAACGAAATCGTGATGATTGCCTTTGGACTTATCCTGGGCAGCGCCGCGATCGCCACCGCCATCGCCTTTGGGCTCGGCGGTCGTGATTTCGCGGCGCGGATGCTGGAGGAATGGCAGGACGGCCAGGCGCCGCCTGCCGCCCGCCGAATCCCGCCGCGCCTCAAGCGCCCGGTAGCGCCGGCAGACGATAGCCAGCCGCCGCTGGTGTGAGCTTCACCCGCGCGGTCGCGATCGACTGGTCGGGCGCAAAGGGCACGCGACACAAAGGGATAGCGATTGCCAAAGCGCGGCCAGGTGCGGCGCCAAGTCTGATCCGTCCGACGCACATCTGGTCTCGCGCGGAAGTGGCTGACTGGCTGGTGGACGAGGCGGCGAAGGAGCCGACCCTGTTCGGCTTCGACTTCAGCTTCGCACCGCCGCTGATCGACCGCGGCTCTTATCTTCCCGGCGAGGATGTGCCGGACAATGCCCGCGATTTCTGGGCCTACGTCGATGCCCGCTGCGACGATCCCGACCTTGGCGCGGCAGGCTTTCTGGAGACGGCGCACCGCAAACATTTCTATTTCGGGATCGCCGACGGGGTGAAGGCCGACTTCGTCCATTTCCGCCAGTGCGACCAGCAGTTGAACCGCATGGGCGGGCGCAAGACCGCGTCGGCCTATGACGCGATCGGCGCAGCGCAGGTCGCCAAAGCAAGCTTTTCGGGGATGCGATTGCTGCACGCGATCGATGGAAAGGTGGCAATCTGGCCCATGGATGCATTGCGCGACGGACATAGCGCGGTGGTCGAGATCTACACGCGCATCTACATCCGCAACGCCGGCCTGTCGGGCAAGAAGATCCGCACCACCGCGGAACTCAACATCGCCCTAGCCGCGCTCGGATCACCACCGGTGCGCTTGCGCAAGACCCCGACCGACCACCAGACCGATGCGCTGGTCACCGCCGCCGGGATGCTCGCCCATCTTGCCAATCCGCACGCATTCGCGCCGCAAGGCCTGACCCCCCAGATTGCCCGCACCGAGGGCTGGACCTTCGGGATTGTCTGAGGCATTTGGCACCTCGAAGGCGGTAGCGCCGTCGCCGGATTAGCTCAGATGGTAGAGCAGCGGTTTTGTAAACCGAAGGTCGCGGGTTCGATTCCTGCATCCGGCACCACGCTAACTTTCTCTCCACGTCAGGATCCCGGCCAATCCGCGTTGGGGCCAAAATCACCCAGCAAGTCCGGAGGGTAAGCACGCCGCGCGAATCAGGTTCGAAGCCAAGAGAGCAGTCTGTGATGGCATAATGATGCCGCTGGCCTGCCCGCGTCGAAAAGGTGGGCCCAAGGCGGACATCTGATATTTGTCATCAACCATGTTTGTTGAATTGGTCTTCAGTTCCCCGCGCTTAATTGGGTTTATGACCCAGCAGAATCTCCGACGCGAAGCAGAAGTCTGCCGCCGCATGGCGCGCGATTACCGTGGTCGACCCGAAGAATCGTTTCTTCTCGGGGCCGCTCGCGCTTTTGCAGTTCTGGCAACTGGTCCGAATGGCAATGTCTGAAATGCACGTCGACGGCCCATGCTGATCGGGCAAAACCCGGCCGATGCGATCATCGCTCCGGCGGTCACCCGTGACTATGCGCGACAGGCCTGCCGAGCGGGAAAGACCGTCAAGTGGATCGACATCGTTGGCAACGGACACCCGACTAGCGCGCAGGATAGCGCGGCGCCGACGCTTCAGTGGATCGCTGACCGGTTTGCAGGCAGGTCCGCGCCAAATGACTGTGGATCGATATAGCAGACGTTGCAGACCTAGAGCGAGCAATGATGGCAATTCTGGTCGATTGCAGACTGCCCGCTTTGCAGGGGGTTCGACCAATTGTCGCTTTGGTCGCGGCGGGCGGGACCAGTTTGTGGACCGTCAGCTCTCAGTCCGCTCCAACGGAAAGCTGCCGGTCGGTCACATTGCAAACCGGCCAATGGTCCGCCATCCAAGCCCAAGAGATTGACTCGAAATGCTGTGGATTGCTCTGTACCGCGGACGGGAGCTTCGCCTCCATATGATCGGCGACGCATTTGGGATTAGGATATTTGCATGCCGGCTGCTGGCAAGGATGGCGAGGAGCGTGGCTTTATCGTTCCAATCGGGGGAAGTGAGAATAAGGATGCCCATCCGGTAATACTTGAGCGCGTGTTGGCGCTTGCCGGGGGTCGGGATGCAAATATAGTCATCCTGCCGACAGCCTCACGGTTGGAGGAGACGGGCTCATTCTATGAACGCGTCTTCACCAAACTTGGCGCCAGGACGGTCAGCAGCGTACCGATCGCGACGCGTAGCGACTGCAACAATCCAGAATTTGCCGAACGCTGCGGACAAGCGAGCGCGATTTTCCTGACCGGCGGAAACCAGTTGCGGTTGAGCAGCATCCTTGGCGGTACGGCGGTTGCCCAGATGATCCGGCGCAAGAATGCGACCGGTACCCTGGTCGCGGGAACGTCCGCCGGGGCGTCGATCATGTCGGAACATATGCTGGCCGGCGGCGAGCCCGATAAAGGGCCGTCGGGCGGCGGTGTCGTGCTAGCACCGGGACTGGGGCTGACCAACGCCGCAGTGATCGATCAGCATTTTTCCCAGCGCAACCGGCTGGGTCGCCTGCTCTCCGCCGTGTCGCTCAACCCTTTTCTACTCGGGATGGGAATTGACGAGGATACCGCGGCGTTCATCGACCCGGACGGGATGATCGAGGTGGTCGGTAGCGGGACGGTGACGTTCGTCGATGGTAGCGAGATGACCTATTCCTCCGCCCACAGTGTCTCGCCGTCCCAGGGAATCGGCATGATCGGGCTGAAGCTGGATATTCTTGACGGGGGATGCCGCTATGACCTCAGTCGGCGCCAAGCCTTTCCGCCGGACTACCGCCATCAACTCGCGAGTGGCTTGTGACAATTCGCGACGGCGTGCTCGGCGCGGAAATGGAAAACCGACTATGAAAATCCTTAGTACCAATGTTTATGTTGGCCCGAACCAATATGCGGGTTTCCGATGTATCCGCCACGTCCTGGACATCGGAATCATGGAGCATTGGCCGTCGGCGAAGCTGGGCCCGGCGTTCATCGATGGACTGATTGCGGCGCTTCCGGGGTTGGCGGACCATGGCTGTTCCTATCGCGCACGCGGGGGCTTCGTCCGGCGGCTGCGGGAGGATGAAGGCACGTGGATGGCGCACATCACCGAGCATGTTGCACTGGAGCTGCAAGGAGTCGCAGGCAACGAAGTGACGTTCGGGCGCACACGCTCGGCCGGCGAAATTGGCCATTACAACATGGTCTACGCTTATGTTCATCGCGACGTAGGGCTGGCCGCGGGGAATCTGGCGATCAAATTGCTCATGCATTTGCTGCCCGCCGATGTGCAGGCGCAGACAGGTTATGCGCTCGATCCGAAATTCGACTGGAACGAAGATCTCCGGCGCTTCATCAAGGATGCGCAGCGTCACGCCTTCGGACCGAGCACGGCCTCGCTGGTCAAGGCCGCCGAGCAGCGCGATGTGCCGTGGCTGAGGCTCAACAAGCATAGCCTCGTTCAGTTCGGTCACGGCAAATACCAGAAGCGCATTCAGGCGACGATCACCAGCGAGACCAAGCATATCGCGGTCGAGATCAGCTGCGACAAGGAAGACACGCGCCATCTGCTCAACGATCTGGGCTTGCCCGTACCGCATCAGCACATGGTCTATGAGGCTGATGAAGCGGTCAGCGCCGCGCGGCTGATCGGCTTTCCGGTAGTTCTCAAACCGCTCAACGCCAATCACGGGCGCGGCGTGTCGATTCACCTGACCACCGACGACGAAGTCCGCAATGCCTTCGATCTCGCGCTCGAACAGGGAACCAGCAAGGCAGTGCTGGTCGAGAATTACGTCAGCGGCTTCGACCATCGCATGCTGGTGGTCGACAATGAACTGGTCGCGGTCGCCAAGCGCGTGCCGGGCCATGTCGTCGGCGACGGCAGGCAGACGATTGCGGAGCTGATCGAGGAGGTGAACAGCGATCCCCGGCGCGGCGTCGGCCATGAGAAAGTGTTGACCCGGCTGGAACTCGACTTTCAGGCACGGCGGCTGATGGGCAATGCCGGTTACGATGAATTCACGGTGCTCGACGCCGGGCAGATATTCTACCTGCGCGACACCGCGAACCTGTCGACCGGCGGAACCGCGATCGATCTGACCGATGTCGTCCATCCCGATAATCGCGAAATGGCGGTGCGCGCGATCCAGGCGGTCGGCCTGGATGTCGGCGGCGTGGATTTCCTGACCGACGACATCTCACAATCCTACAAGGACATCGGCGGTGCGATTGTCGAGGCCAATGCGGCGCCCGGTTTCCGGATGCACGTCGCGCCGAGCGAAGGCCAGCCGCGCGACGTCGCCGGCAAGGTCATCGCGATGCTATTCCCGCCCGGCACGCCAAGCCGGATCCCGATCGCCTCGATCACCGGCACCAACGGCAAGACCACGACGTCGCGCATGCTTGCGCACATCCTCAAGACGTGTGGAAAGACCGTTGGGCTGACGACCACCGACGGCATTTATGTCAACGGCAAGCAGACGGTCAAAGGCGACACCACCGGCCCCAAATCGGCGCAGATGGTGCTCCGCGATCCGGTCGTCGACTTTGCAGTCTTCGAGACCGCGCGCGGCGGACTGGTCCGAAGCGGGCTCGGCTATGACAGCACCAATATCTCCGCCTGTCTCAACGTTTCGGCCGATCATCTCGGGCTTGGCGGGATCAACAGCGTCGAGGATCTGGCGAAGATCAAGCGGATCGTGGTGGAGGCGGCCACCGACACCGTGGTCCTCAACGCGGACGACAAGAATTGCCTGCTAATGGCCGATTACTGCAAGGCCGATCACATCGTCTACGTCACCATGCATCACGACCATGCGCTGGTGAAACGGCATATCGATGCCGGCGGGAAAGCGATCGTCCTGGAAAAGGCGATGAATGGCGACATGATCACCATTTACGACAAATCCACGCATATCTCGCTGATCTGGACGCATCTGATCCCCGCAACGATCGAGGGGAAAGCGGCCTATAATGTCCAGAATGCGATGTTCGCCGCCGCCATGGCTTACAGCGCGGGCGAGGACATCGATCAGATTCGCCTCGGACTGAAAACCTTCAATACGACCTTCTCGCAGGCACCGGGACGGACCAATGTGTTCGACCAGCTCCCGTTTCGGGTGATCCTGGATTATGCGCACAATCCGGCGGCGTTCGAAACGCTGACCAGGTTGGTCGACCGGCTCGACAATCATCCGCGCAAGATGATCGTCGCCTCCAGTCCGGGGGACCGGCGCGATGAAGATGTGCTGGAATCGGCCCGCATACTGTCGGGTCATTATGACCATTATATCCTGAAGGCCGACGACAATCGGCGCGGCCGGACCGATGATGAGATCCCGCAATTGATGAAGCAGGGCCTGATGGCCAATGGCGTGTCGGAGGATGCCATTACAATTATCGCCGACGAGCAACTGGCGATCCGTCATGGCCTGGAAATGGGTGCCGAAAAGGACTTGCTGGTCGTGATCGGCGACAATGTCGCGCGCTCCTGGAAGCAGATCGTCCACTTCGGTGAAGCCCCGTCGTCGCTGCAAGCGAGCCCGGGCGACACGCCGGTCTCCTCCACGGCTTTCGACTTCATTGCGGATGACGAGCAGGCGCTGATCAGTGATGAACGTGGAGTCCGGCTGGCCCGCAGCGACGATGACGATGGCGACTGACGCTGCGATGGGCAATGTCGCGGTACGGACGATTGATTTCGAGCGTGTCGAGAATTATCTGACGATTTCCCAGCCGGAATCCGACCAATTGCGGGTGGAGGAAAGTCGCCGGATGACCGGCCCCGGAATGATCTGGGACCAGCGCGGGGCGTTGGTCGATTTGATCGTGACAGGCTTCGACCGGACGGCAATTGTCGCGGCCTGGGAGCCCGAAATCAGGCGCGTCCTCGAGGCGATCGGGTGGCACGACAGTCGGACCCACAGTCGCATCTTCGAAAATGGTGTGACGTTGTTGATCAGCGCACCGCTCGACCTGCTTTATTCCGCCGTCTTCGTCATCCAGACCAGCGTCCACTTGGCCGCCCACAAGCTGCTGGGCAGTGTGCCGCAGGACTTCGCCCCTCTGATCGCCGATCTGATGGAGGTGATCGCACTCGAACAAAACCCGGCCCTGGTTCGATTGCAGCAAGCTGCCGACGCCCGGCATATCGACCTGCTGTCCGACGATGAATTTGTCTCGCTTGGCCACGGCGTGGGATCCCAGACCTGGGCCATCAACGACGTTCCCGCCGTCGAGGATGTGGCATGGGACCGGCTGTACAATCTGCCCGTCGCATTGATCACCGGGACCAACGGGAAATCGACCAGCGTGCGGCTGGTGACGGCGATTGGCGATGCTGCGGGATTGATCAGCGGATCGACGTCGACCGACTTCGTCAAGATCGGCGACGACGTGCTCGACTATGGCGATTATTCGGGACCGGGCGGCGCGCGCCTGTTGCTGCGCGACAAGAGGCTGGAGATCGCCTTTCTCGAAACCGCGCGCGGCGGAATATTGCGACGCGGACTCCCGCTGTTCCAGGCGCGGGCTGCGCTGGTGACCAACATCGCGGCCGATCACCTTGGGCAATATGGGGTGAACAGTGTCGAGGCGTTAGCGGAAGCGAAATTTGCGGTGGCGCGGGCGGTGACCCCGGACGGGGTGCTGGTGCTGAACGCCGATG
>JAZKHF010000092.1:0-9840 GCA_040385545.1 Pseudomonadota bacterium | reverse complement strand
ATGCCGCAGATGCCGACGCCTTGCTGATGCACCTGGAGCATCACCCGGGTCGCATCCTCGATGCCCATCGAAAAGTGCCGCTGCAGTACCAGTACCACGAATTCCATTGGGGTGTAGTCGTCGTTGAGAAGCAGCACCTTGTAATTGGACGGCTTCTTGGTCTTGGGGCGCGTGCGCGTGACGACCCCGGTTTCGAAACCGTCGTCGGTGCCGTCGTCGCGGCGGGGCGGGTCGGCCATGGTGAAATCGAAGCGAGTCATGCGGTCCCTAGGATATGGCATGGCGCGAACGCGCCGCAACCCTTCGCGCTCCCCTTCCACGGTTAAAAAAATGCGGCCGCCCCATACAACGGGACGGCCGCATATACTGCCCAACAGGAGGAGGGAGGTTAGGCAGCAAGCTCGTTGATACGCTCGGCGTTGATCGTCGCGCGGTTCGACAGCGGCTGGACCGCTTCACCGGCCAGCTTGACCATCGATTCGGCGAACTTCGAACCTTCGCTGACCAGACGGTCGAACGAGGCACGCGCCAGTTCCGACTGGATCTGGATGAACTCGGTCGGCGACTTGGCGTCGGCGAGGGTCTTGAGCGAAGCCGAAGCCTGCTCGAAGCCTTCACGGCCGCTGTTGAGCGCGTCCTGGCCGATCGAGCGAACGCCGGTGGCGGCGATACGGCCGGCTTCGGTCAGCGCTTCGATGTTGGCCTTGGCCAGCTCGGTCATCTCGCCGGCAGTTTCCTGGCCCTTCTTGACCAGTTCCTGGCTGCGCTCGCCGGCATCGGCGAACAGGGTCTGGAAACGGTCGGCGGCGGGAAGCTCGAAGCCGGCGAACATCTTGGTTAAATCATAGGCCATCGGGGTGTTCCTTTCGATCTGGGTAGTCGCCGCGGCGACGCTCGCCTTGGCAATGCGCTTGGTCGCCGTAGCGGCACGCTTGTTGTTGGTCTTCACGGCGGCAACGACCTTGCGGGCGCGACGCTTGGTGGCGGTGGCACGAGCCTTGCGAGCGGGCTTGGCAGCCGACTTCGCCACCGTCTTGGTGGACGTCGCGGCAGGCATCTTGACCGGGGTCGTGACGGCCTCGACGGTCTTTTCGATATTGGTTTCGATATTCTTCGTGACGGTGTCGGTGACCATGTGAGAATTCCTTTGCTGCAATGCACAATAGTGCACCGCAACAGTGATTTCAAGCATTTTGTTGCACTGCACCATTTTTCTTGCGCGCCTTGACGGACGGGGCGCCAGCAAGGCAAGTGCGGCCATGGATCGAACCCCCAGTCCCCAGCTCGTCGACCGCCGCCGCCGTGGCCTGCTGATCGTCCTTTCCTCGCCCTCGGGTGCGGGCAAATCGACGCTTAGCCGAAAGCTGATGCAGGTCGATCCGTCGATCACCATCTCGGTCAGCGCCACGACCCGGCCGATGCGTCCGGGAGAAGTCGAAGGGGTCGACTATCACTTCGTTGACGATTCCGAGTTCGACCGATTGATCGCCGACGATGAATTCGCCGAATGGGCCTATGTCTTCGATCATCGCTATGGCAGCCCGAAGGAGCCGATCAAGGAAGCGCTCAAGGACGGCCGCGATATCTTGTTCGATATCGACTGGCAGGGCACCCAGCAGCTCGAATATGCCTTCCGCACCGATCTCGTACGGATCTTCATCCTGCCCCCGTCGATGCCCGAGCTGGAACAAAGGCTCCATGATCGCGGTACCGACAGTCAGGAGGTGATCGACTTCCGCATGCGCCGCGCTGCGCAGGAAATCGGCCATTGGGCGGAATATGATTATGTCCTGATCAACGACGACGTCGAGCGCTGCGCCGCCGATGTCGAGGCGATCGTCACCGCCGAGCGGCTGCACCGCGAACGCCAGCCCTACCTCATGCAATTCGTCCGCGAACTGGTGGAACGGCCCAACTAGGCGAGCAACTCCAGGAATCGCGCCGCAGCCAGGAAGCCGCAGCGTTTGGCATCGAGTGATGCCTCGGCCTCCGCATCGCTGCCCCATTTTTCCAGCTGCCAGCGCTCATCCAGGCTGACCGCCTCCCACGCCGCCTCCGCCTGGATCGCCTGCTCCAGCACCGCCAGCCCCGCCACCAGCGACCCGCCGATCGTCACCAACGGCGACAGCGCAGCAAGCCGGAAGCGATCGAGGATCGCGACTTCATGGCCCAGCTTGCGGATCGTCTCGGGCGGCTGCGCGACATGTAGGATCCCGCTGCAGGTGACGAAGTCGACATCGTAGCGCCGCCGTGCCCAGCCGAGCAGCCCGTCCCACGCCTCGATCTGCCGCTCGACCAATGGCGTCGGCCCGTCGGCGCGATAACAGAATTGGTCGCTTTCGGCGTAACGCACGATGCCGGCGACCATCTCCTCCCCGCCGCGATCGATCGCGGCATTGGCGAGCCCGGTCATCGGCATCGCGCGCGGATCGATCGTCTCGCCCGCCGCATCCCATTCCGCGGCAATCGCCTCGGCCAGCGCCCGGTTCGGCACGGCCAGCGGCACCCGGGCGGGGGTCTTCAGCGGCCGCCCGTCGAGCGTCACGCCGAAGCCGCCCTCCCCTTCGACCACCGACGAGTCGGTCCAGAAGCGCTTCACTTCTTGTCCCACGACCGTTTCAGGATGCGCGGCGCAACCACCGCGTCGATAACGCCGGCCGCGACCAATATGCCGCCGAGCCACAAGGAGCCGCCGGTCTGCACCAGATCGGTCAGCATCACCGCCATCCCGAAAAACACGATCGCCAGCCCGCTCAGCCGAAGCAAGGCGAACATGTGAAAGCGCTTCCGCCAAAGGGCTTCGTCTTCGGTCATTGCTGCTCCCCGATCCACCGCTCGGACATTGCGACCAGCTCGGCCGGATCCTGCGCCACGTCATGCGCCCCGGCGTCGCGCAACTCGCTCTCGTCGTGATAGCCCCAGCCGGCGCCGATCGCGCCGCAGGCGGCACTTCGCGCGCTGCCCATGTCCCACGCCGTATCACCGATGAACACCGTCCGGTCCGGCGCGGACGAAGCCTCCTCCATGGCCGCGAACACCATCGAGGGATGCGGCTTGGACGGGTGATTGTCGGCGGTCTGAAGGGTCACGAACAGATCCGCGATGCCATGCGCTGCAAGGCAATGGTCGAGCCCTCGCCGGCTCTTGCCGGTCGCCACCCCCAGCGACCAGCCGGCCGCCCGGAAGGCCTCTAGCGCCGCCACGATCCCGTCGAACAACGGCTCCTCGACCACGCCCTGGCTGCGCATCGCGAAGAACGCATCCTTGTAGGTCCGCGACAGCGCGGGATGATCACCGTCGGGCACCAGCGTCGCGAACGCTTCGTCAAGGCTCAGCCCGATAACCTTCTTCGTCACCCCTCGCGGCGGGCAGTCGAGACCGTGACTGTCGAAGGTCGATCGAAGCGCACGGTGGATGGTGCCGCCGCTATCGACCAAGGTCCCGTCACAGTCGAAGATCGCCAGCTTGGTCATCGTTTGGCGGGCGGCTTCCCTGTCGGTTTGCGTGCCGGCCTGACCCCGGGCTTTCCGGCCGGTTTGCCGGCGCCGCGTGCGCCGGTCTTTGCCGCCGTCTTACCAGTCGGCTTGCGCGCTTCGGCCGATCGCTCGCCACGTCCGCGCCGCTCGCCCTTGCGCTCGCGCCGACGGCTCTTTGCGGCCGCCGCTTCGCGACGCGCCTTGACCTCGGAATCGGTCTTGTAATCGAACGTGTCCATCGGCAGCGCGTCGCCCGCCATCGGATCGAACCCAAGCATCTTGAGCGTCTCGGCGAAGTGGTCGGGAAGCTCGGCGCTGCCGTCGATCGTCACGCCATCGGGCCCGTCGATCCTGAGTCGCCGTGCGTGAAGGTGCATCTTGCGGCTGACCCCGCCGGTCAGGAAGGCGTCCGCGCCGCCATATTTGGCATCGCCGACGATCGGGTGACCGATCGCCGCCATGTGCGCGCGCAACTGGTGGGTGCGCCCGGTGAGCGGCTGCAACTCGACCCAAGCGGCGCGATTGCCGACCCGGTCGATCATCCGATAGCGCGTCTTTGCCGCCTGTCCGTTTTCCTCGTCCACCTGCATCTTTTCGCCGCCGCTGCCGGGCTGCTTGCCGAGCGGCGCGTCGACCATGCCCTGTTCCAGGCTTGGCACACCGGTGATGATCGCCCAATAAATCTTGCGCGCGGTGCGGCCCGAGAACGCCTTGGCGAAATGCCCCGCCGCGCGCGCCGATCGCGCCACCAGGATCACGCCGCTGGTATCCTTGTCGAGCCGGTGGACCAATTTGGGCCGCTGTTCATTCTCGCCCGCCAGCCCGCCGAGCAGCCGGTCAAGATGCTGGCTGGTCTTGGTCCCGCCTTGCGTCGCCAGCCCTGGCGGCTTGTTGAGCAGAAACCAGTCGCGGCCATGGTCGATCTTCATCGAGCGCACATAGTCGGTCTCATCGTCGGTCAGCTCGATCAGCGGACGCTTGGGGCGAAGTTCTTCCTCGTCTTTGGCTTCGGCGGGCGGCACTCGGATCGATTGTCCGGCGACGAGTCGATCGCCCGGCGTGGCGCGACCGCCATCGAGCCTGATCTGTCCGGTGCGCGCCCAGCGCGACACCTGGTTGAAGCTGACATCGGCAAGGTTGCGCTTGAACCAGCGGTCGAGGCGAATGCCGTCATCCTCGTCGGTAACGATGAAAGTGCGCGATTCCTGGGGGGAGGTCATGGCCGCCCCTTAGCCTAGCCGTTGGCATTCGACCAATAAGCAAACGCTTCGGCCTGCAAACGCTCAACCAGCCGCCGCGCCTTGGCGCCCTCCCAGTCGCCAGTATGGCAATGCTTCTCCGCCCCGCCCGCGACCCACCAGCCCTGTCCCGGCAAGCCGTCCGACGCACGGACGACCAGCACGGCAAGTTCGGGCTCGCAGCGCGCTTCGGCCTCTGCATCGACCGTGCCGAGTACCGCGCACAGCGCCCGCATCTTGGGACGCGAGAATGCGTAGCCCAACTGGCCGAGCAGTTCGGAGTAGCTGATCGCGGTCCCGGCGCTGGCCGCGGCGACCAGATGCGCGCGCACTTCCTCGGGATCGGCCAGCCGATTCCCGGCCTCGCTCACTGCGGCTGATCGGCGACCGGCGTTAGCTCGTAGGCGTGCAGCTTGGAACCGTCCTGCGGCCACGGGATCACCAGCCGCCAGCGGAACGGCCCGGTCCGCTCGAAAATCCCCGCCATGTCGCGCTTGGGATTGTCACCGTAAGCAAGCGGCGTTTCCTCATTGCCAAGGGCCAGACTGCCGAGGAAAACCAGCCGGGTCGGGTCGTCATCTTCCCACAATCGCCCGGCCGGCCGCTGGCTTCCTGTCTGCTTCACAATGGTCAGTAGATTGCCGTCCACTTCGACGTAGCAGAAAAACGGCTTGAACTTTTCCAGCGCCGGCTTGCCGCCCAGTTTGACCAGCCGGCAGCTATAGCTTCCGGGCGTTGGGGCCGGGCGCGCCAAAGCCGCATTGGATTTCATGAGCTCGGCATCCTCACGCAATCCTGTCGCGAAATTGCCCTTGCGCGCATCGGCCAGGCCCGCGGCCCAGGCACCACTGATATTGGCCAGCCGTTGCTGGTCAGCCGCGCTGGCGATGCCCTTCCATGCATCGGCCTTGGTCGGCGGTGCCACGCTGAGCACCGGACGCGGGACCGGCTTCACTGGCGCGCAGCCACTTACCGCCAGCACGGCGACGATGGTCAACGACAAGACGCGGATCGGGGACAAAGACGGCCTTTCATATTGCTCGGGCGAACAGAGTGACATCCCTCGATTGGCCTTTCAACCACCATCGCGTTCACCAACCGCGTTGACTTGGCAAGTGGCAGGGTTAGGCGAACGCACGATGAACAGCTCCCCTGCAAGCACCACCGACCAGATCGCCCGATGGCGCGCCGGTCTTGCCTATGGGATCGCGGCCTACGCTTTGTGGGGGGTCATGCCGATTTATTTCCGGCAGATCGCGATCGTCCCCTCGCTCGATATCGTCGCCCACCGCATCATCTGGTCCTTGCTGGTTCTCGGCCTGCTGCTGACGGTCGCCCGTGCATGGAACGAGGTCGTGGCCGCGCTTCGCAACCGCCGGGTCATCATGACTCTGTTGCTGACCGCATTGCTGATCGGCACCAATTGGCTGCTCTACGTATACGCCATCAACAACGGACATATCCTGGCTGGCAGCCTCGGCTATTACCTCAACCCACTTGCCAATATCCTGCTCGGGCGCTTCCTGCTCGGCGAACAACTGACGAGGCGGCAATGGGTGGCGGTCGGGATCGCCGGGGCCGGGGTGGCGGTGCTTGCAGCCGGAGCCGCGTCCACGTTGTGGATCAGCCTGATCCTGTGTTTCAGCTTCGCCACCTATGGCTTGTTGCGCAAGATCATCGCCGTCGATTCGCTTGCCGGCCTGTCGATCGAGACGGCCTTGTTGTTCCCGGTTGCGCTCGGCTGGCTGTTGATCGGCGGTGCCACCGACCGTCCGATGTTCGACCATGATGGAACCATCAATGCCTATTTGGTCGCAGCCGGAATCGTTTCGACCATTCCCTTGCTCTGTTTCACCGCCGCAGCGCGCCGCCTGCCCTATTCGACCGTCGGGATGCTCCAATTCCTCGCGCCGACCCTGCAATTCCTGCTCGCCGTTGGTCTATACGGTGAGCATTTTTCGACCGCGCATGCGATTGCGTTCGGTGCAATCTGGGTGGCGCTCGCGCTCTATGCCTCCTCGTTGCTTAGCGAGCGTCGGGCGAACAGGGCACGCGCAACAACCGAACTGGGCGAAGCGTGACACTCGTGATAGGAGTATTCCATGCTTAACATTGTCTCGATCATCATCGGCGTCGTCGCCCTCTTCTTCGCCATCCCGGCATTTCTGCCAGTGCTCGCACTGGCTTATTATCTGATCATCCCGCTGGCGATTGTCGGCGCGATCATCGGCGCAGCCTCGTCCAGCAATGTCGGTCGCAATCTCAACCTGTTCGTGATCGTTGTTGGTGTGCTTCGCCTGATGCTGACCGGCGGCCTCTTCTGAGCCGCGACCGTGGCGACGCGGTAAATATGCGTTAGGATTTTGGCAGTATATCCATTTCGGCTCGGCCTTTCTTAGTAACGGACGCCGGATCCCGTAAAGCGTTGCGTTCCGACTGGGGAAGGATTGCGAACGATGAACAAGCCGCGCCGGGCCGTCCGCGTGCCGCTCAGTTGCGAGATCGAGTTCCGTCGGCAGGGCGATGTTCGCTATCCTGTCGATCTGATCGATTTTTCGCCCGAAGGCTGCTGCATTGCGCCGCCGGTCCGGGTCAATCCAGGCGAGAGCGTGTGGCTGCGCATCCCGGGGATGGAGACGATCCACGCCGAAGTCGCCTGGACCGAACAGTGGAAAGTCGGCCTGGAGTTTGAGCGGCCATTCCATCCGGCGGTGTTCACCGATGTCGTGAAACGGCTGGGCGGCTGATCCGCCGCTCTAGCGCGATTTGACGTATCGCCCGGGCGCGTCCTCGATCGCTTTCAACTTTCCTTTTCCGGGCACACGCGCCCCGGTCGCCGACACCATCGTTGATTCCAGCGCTTTGAGCCATTGAAGCCAGTCGGGCCACCAGCTGCCCTTGGTCTCACCCGCGCCGGCGACAAAATCCTCCAGACTGGCGGGTGCGGGATCGGCCTCATTGATCCAATATTGATATTTGCCCGCGGCGGGCGGATTGACCACGCCCGCGATATGCCCCGACCCGGCCAGCACGAAGCGCTTTGGCCCCTGGAGAAAGCGCATGATTTTCCACACGCTTTCAGGCGGCGCGATATGGTCCTCTCGCCCGGCCTGGATATAGGCCGGGGTGGCGATCGTCGAAAGGTCGATCGGCGTTCCAGCGACGCTGATCCCGCCCTTCTCAACCAGTTTGTTCTGCTTGTAGAGCGTTTCCAGATAGTCCCGGTGCCATCCAGCCGGCAGGTTGGTGACGTCGCTGTTCCAGTGCAGCAGGTCGAACGGTGCCGGCTCCTCCCCCATCAGATAATTGTTGATGACATAGTTCCAGATCAGGTCGCGGCCGCGCAGCAGGTTGAAGGTCGCCGCCATGTAGCGCCCGTCAAGAACCCCCTTGTCCTTGGTGATCTGGTCGAGCAGCCCCATCGTCTCGCCGCCCAGAAACAGCTTCAGGTCGCCCGCGGCCTCGAAATCGACCTGGGCGGTGAAGAAGGTCGCGCTTTTGACCTTGGCTGCCTCGCCCCTGGCGGTGAGATAGGCGAGCGTCGCCGCCAGCGTCGTCCCCGCCACGCAATAGCCGATGGCGTGGACGCTTTCGATTCCGAGCAAGTCGCGCACCGTGTCGATCGCGGTCACCTGCCCGCGAAGGACATAATCGTCGAGCGTCACATGGGCGAGGCTTTCGTCGGCCGATTTCCAGCTCACCATGAACAGGGAAATCCCGTTCTCGACGCACCAGCGGACAAAACTCTTTTCGGGTGTAAGGTCGAGGATGTAGAAGCGATTGATCCACGGCGGGAAGACGATCACCGGCGTCTTGAGCACCTGCTCGGTGACCGGCGCATAGTGGATTAGCTGGAACAGCTCATTCTCGAACACCACCTTGCCCGGCGTCGCGGCCAGGTTGCGCCCGACCTCGAACGCGCCCTTGCGCGTCTGGGTCAATTGCCCGCCCTTGATGTCGTCGAGCATGTTCTTGAGCCCGCCGAGCAGATTCTCACCGCGGGTCTCGATCGTCTTTTTCATCACATCGGGGTTGGTCAGCGCGAAATTGCTTGGCGCCATCGCATCGACGAAGCTCTTGGTCGCGAAGCGCATCTTCTGCCGGGTCTCGTCGTCGATCCCGTCGATCTGTTCGACCGAGCCAAGCAATTGATCCGAAATGGCGAGATAACTTTGCTTGATCGTCTCGAACACCGGATTCTCGGACCATTCGGGCGAGGCGAAGCGGCGGTCGCGGACATTGCCCGCTTCCGCCGTCGCGCCGAGCATCTTGCCCCACGCCTCCAGCCCCTTCGACCAGGCCTCGGCTCCGGCCGTCATCCACGCCATCGGATCGGTCGGTGCCGGCGCGGCGAGTCCCGCAACCGGCTCGTCGTTCTTCAGGCTTTCGGCCCACGTCTCCATCAGCATCTGCTGCGCTCGCCCCGTCACCCAGGTCCAATGCTGCCAGTCTTCGAGTGTCGGAAAGGGCGGGCTTTTGGTGCTGGTGTCGTCGGTCATGACCCCTCTTACTCGCCCTCGCCCACAACCCAAAACCGTTCGTGCTGAGCTTGTCGAAGCACTGTACTTCCTCAGCACGGCAGCAAGAAAAGGACAGCCCTTCGACAAGCTCAGGGCGAGCGGTTAGGGGGCAAGGATGACACCCCCCGCCATCCTTCCCGACGCGCTCGTCTTGCTCGACTATGTCGGGATCGCGGTGTTCGCCATCTCCGGTGCCCTGCTCGCGGCGGAAAAGAAGCAGACGCTCGTCACCTTCATCTTTTTCGCGGTGGTCACCGGGGTGGGCGGCGGCACCGTGCGCGACCTGTTAATCGGCGCGCCAGTGTTCTGGGTATCGACCAACAGCACCTTGCTGATCTGCATCGTCGCGGGAATTGCGGTGTGGTTCCTGTCGCGCAAGACCATCGCCGACAAGGCCTTGCTGTGGTTCGACGCGGTCGGGCTCGCGGCCTACGCCACCTACGGCGCGGCCAAGGCACTCAACTATGGCGTTGCCCCGGTACCCGCCTTCGCGATGGGCGTGATTACCGCCTGCGTCGGCGGCATCATCCGCGATGTGCTCGCCAACGAGCCCTCGATCCTGATGCGCCCCGAGCTCTACGTCACCGCCGCCGCGCTCGCCTCCGG
>JAZKHF010000091.1:0-3293 GCA_040385545.1 Pseudomonadota bacterium | reverse complement strand
TCTCGGGGCTGAGATAGAGCAGGACGTTGCGGCACAGGATGATGTCGAACTGGCCAGGATGCGGCGGCGTTTCGAGAATATTGTGAACCTGGAACCGGACCTGGCGGCGGAGCGCCTCGGCGGCGCGCCAGCCCTCCTCGCATTCGGAGAACCAGCGGATCATCTGGGTGATGCCGAGCCCGCGCTGGACTTCGAACTGGGTGTAGGTCCCGGCCCGTGCCCGGTCGACCATCGCGCCCGACACGTCAGTGCCGAGGATGTCGATCGTCCAGCCCTGCCATTTGAGCGAATCCTCGGCGAACAGCATCGCCAGTGAATAAGGTTCTTGGCCCGTGGAGCAGCCCGCCGACCAGATCTTGAGAAGCTTCTTCTCGCCGCGCAGCTTGGTCAGCGCGGGCAGGAACTGGTTCGACAGCAGGTCGAACGGCTGGCGATCGCGGAAGAAATAGGTTTCGTTGTTCAACAGGGCCTCCACGACCAGATTGGCGAGCGCCGGCTCGCGACCCATGACCAGGATTGTGATCAACTCATCGAGCGTGGCGATGCCGCGCTCACGAAGTAGCGACGACAGTGCGGTCTCGATCCGCCAGCGTCGGCTGAGGGTCAGTTGCTGCCCGGTACGCGCTTCCAACAGGCCGGCGAGGATGCGGCTGGAACTGTCGCTTACTTGCATTCGAGTTCGCCGATCCGGTGCGCGATGCGGCGAGCGATCCGGACCGGAGGCAGAATTCCGCAGGCTAGGCCCGCATCGGCAACCGCCCGGGGCATGCCCCACACCGCCGAACTGGCCTCATCCTGGACCAACACCGATCCGCCCGCGCCGACCAGCGCCATCGCGCCTTCCAGCCCGTCGCGGCCCATGCCCGAAAACACCACGCCGAGCGCAGCGCCACCGAGCATCGCGCCAGCCGACGCCAGCATCGGGTCGACCGAGGGCAGGAAACCGCTTGCCGAGCGCTGACGAACCAGACGCGCGATCAGTTTGCCGCCGCCGACCTCGACGCCGAGGCTGGCATTACCCGGCGCGATCACGATCCGGTCGGGCAGCAGGCGAAGCCCGTCTTCGGCGACCAATGCCTCGCGGCCCGCGGCCTGCGACAATTGCCGCGCGAATACCGCCATGAATGGTTCCGGGAGATGCTGAGTCACCAGAATCGGACAGCCGATCTTGACTGGAAGTTCCTGAAAGAAGCTCGTCAGGGCATGAATTCCACCGGTCGAGGCGCCGAGCGCGAGCAATTTGACCGGACCTTCGTTCATCGCCCGCATCGCCCCGACTGATGGCGTTTCGGCCATCGGACCGCGTGCGGTCCCGGTCATGTCGGCGCGGCCGAGCGCGCGGAGCTTGCCAAGCAACACTTCGGAGAACGTGCCGTTGAAGCGGCCCGTGCCCGGTTTCGGCAAGGTGTCGGCGGCGCCAAGCGCGAGCGCGGCAACGGTCTCCTCCGCGCCTTCCTCGGCCAATGACGAGACGATCAGGACCTTCGCGCCGCGCGCGGCAGCGATGATGGCGGGAATGGACTTCAACCCCCCTGCCCCGGGCATTTCCAGGTCGAGAAGCACGATATCAACCCGCACCTGGCCAAGCGCGGCAACCGCATCTTCACCCGTCCCGGCAACGGCAACGATCTCGAATTCGTCATCAACGGCGATCAT
The DNA here is from genome assembly GCA_040385545.1 of Pseudomonadota bacterium. Taxonomy (GTDB): domain Bacteria; phylum Pseudomonadota; class Alphaproteobacteria; order Sphingomonadales; family Sphingomonadaceae; genus Sphingomicrobium. The sequence goes on along the minus strand of JAZKHF010000091.1, from coordinate 1,637 downwards.
TCGCGACAATACGGCGCGCGCGACCATCGAATCATCGACCAGCATCAGTCGGATGCGCGGGGCATCATGGCCGCGATAGGCCCGGCCCGATCTGGCTAAGACGCCTGTCACCGGAGGCGCCTCAGGCGACGCCGACGAGCTGCAGCTTGATGTGGAGCGTTTCGCGGTCGAACGGCTTCATCACATACTCATCGGCACCGGCTTCGAGCGCGGCGCGAATGTGCGCCATGTCATTCTCGGTGGTGCAGAACACCACCTTGGGCTGGTCTTCATGACCGCGCTGGCGAAGCAATTTCAGGAATTCCATGCCGCTCATCACGGGCATGTTCCAGTCGAGCAGGACGACGTCGGGCATCGACGCTTCGCAGCGGGTCAGCGCCTCGCGGCCGTCACCGGCCTCGTCGACCTGGAAGTCGAGGGTCTCGAGGATATGGCGAGCGACCTTTCGGATCACCTTGCTGTCGTCAACAATCAGGCAGGTCTTCATGCGGCGTTCCTGTTCAATTCAACTTCGGTCTAAACCGGAAGGGTAACCAAGGGCTTAAGCCGCGCGGACTTCCGGCGAGGGTCCGGCAATCAAAGCGGCGACGTCGACCAGAAGAATTGGCCCCTCCTCGGTCTCGACCATACCCAGCGCAACGCGTTCCCATCCGTCGCCCATGGCCGCGCGAATCGGAACAGGATCGGATAAAGCCTCGACCACATCCTCCACGCTGTCGACGATCAGGGCGTAATGATGCCCGTCGAGCTCGACCACCGCCGCCTCGCGGACTCCGTCCGAGCAATCGGTCGTGCCGAGGTCGAGCGAGCGCATGGTGTCGATCACGGTCAGCACCCGGCTGCGCAGCGCGGACAGGCCTGCGACATGGGGTGCGGCCCGCGGCACCGGAATGAGGGTATCGAGCTCGACCACCGATTCGATCGCGGCCGAGGGAAAGGCGACGCGGCTGGTCCCGATCGACACGATCAACAGCAACTGGCTCATCGTCCCCGCCCTCCGCTTGCGGCTTTCAGCGCGGACAGCAATCCGGCGCGATCGTAGCGATAGATGCTTCCGTCCGCAGGGCCGTCGGGCTCGTCGCGAAGTATCAGGGTGCGGTCGGCATGATGGTCGTCGACATTGGCGGCACTCGACGCGATCACCACATCGGGGATCAGTTCGTCGGCTTCGCCCACCACCAGGTAACCGGCGGATTCGATCATCGGACGGAGCATGTTCTGGATCCACGGATCGTCTGACGGCAGGCGGCACACCGGCTGGTCGGAGGAGCGCGTGGCGGCGCCGAAATGAGTCGCGAACAGCCAGTGCGCGTCGACCAATTCGGCAGGCTCGCCGCCGATCAGGCTAACCCCGCTGACCGGCCCCGCAAATTCGGCCGGAATGACGTCATGGTCGATGCTCATCAGGTCGATCACCTCGCGGAAGACATAGCCAAGCTCGCGCGCGCCATCGCTGAGGCGGAAGACGCGGACCTTGTCGGTGCCGTCGGGAACCGTGTCGGCCCCGGCGAGGGGCAGGATCTTCTCGCCGAGCTGGACCCGAAGCTGGCCCGCGGCATGGCGGATGCAATCGCGTCCGACCTCCTCGATCCGGTCGACCAACGCGAGGCGGATCGCGCGGCGGTTGCCGTCGAGAC
>JAZKHF010000090.1:0-6901 GCA_040385545.1 Pseudomonadota bacterium | reverse complement strand
GCAGGCGTCCCGGCCATGAAGATTCGCAATTCCCTGAAGTCGCTGAAGTCGCGTCATCGCGATTGCCGGGTGATTCGCCGTCGTGGACGGACTTACGTCATCAACAAGACGAATCGCCGCTTCAAAGCCCGTCAAGGCTAAGCTGCGGGGCAGCTGGCCGACCGGGCTAGGCAGGGCTAAGCTTTTCGCTTCCGCCGTCCCGCACTGAACGCGCGGTCAGCACGATCCCGAATATGATTTCGATCACCCCGACGGCCAGAATAAGGCCTCCGGACAGTCTCGTGACGCCAAATATCTCGACCAATCCGAGCGCGGTTAACACCGCAGCCAGCAGCCAGTAGGTCCGGTCGCCATAAGCGGTCTTGAATACGAAATAATGCGTGCCCACCGCGATCGCGGCGATCGGGAAGACGAATTCCGGCTTGAACGGCAGGATCAACCAGGCGGCGAGCAGGCAGCCGATCATCGCGATGGTGCTTTCCAGCGCGATCGGTCCCATCGGATTGCCCGGTGCCGCGCTTGCTCGGGAGAAAAATAGGCGCTCCGCGACAAGCGCGATCGGAAAGATCAACATCCCACCGAAAAACAGCGTGATGAAGCCGCTGCGGATGCCGTATTTCGCCTCGACCCACGCCGCAAAGAGCCACACCAGCCCGCTAACGACCGCGCCAGGCCCGCCTCCGACATAGGCGCGGCGCAGGTCCGCCTGGGCTTCGCTGATGGTCATCTCTATTCCCCCGTGATCAATGACTTACTCGCTCCGCAACGCCTCGATCGGGCTCAGGCGGCTGGCGCGGATGGCCGGATAGCCGCCAAACAACAGCCCGATCACGGCGCTGAACAGGATGCTGCCGATCGCCACCGGCGCGCCGATTGGCGCTGGAAACTCCGCCACGCGCTCGAACACGCTGGCGGCGATCATCGCCAGGATCAGCCCGAGCAGCCCGCCGATCATGCACAGTACCGCGGCCTCGACCAGAAACTGGTTGCGAATGTCGCGGCGACGCGCCCCAAGGGCCATTCTAAGCCCGATTTCGCGCGTTCGCTCGGTCACGCTGACCAGCATGATGTTCATGATGCCGATCCCGCCAACGAGAAGCGAGATGGACGCGATGGCCACCAGGATCGCCTGGAACACGCCGGTGACGGTCGCCGATTGCTCCTGGAATTCCTCGGTGGTGCGAACGGTGAAGGGCTGGACGTCGCCGTCCCGCACCTTGTAGCGGTCGCGAAGCACGCGCACGAGGTCGCGCTTGGCATCATTGAGATCGACCGCCGGGTCGAAGCCGACGAACAGCAGGGCCAGGTCGTCGGGTCCGGCCAAGCTGGTAGCGAAGCGCTGACGTCCCGTGCTCAGCGGCACCAGCGCGACATCGTCATTGTCGTTGCCCAGGCTCGATCCCTTGGCCGTCAGCACGCCGACCACGCGGAATGGCACCTTGTCGACCCGCACCGTCTCCCCCACCGGGTCGGAATCGCCGAACAATTTGGTCGCTACCGTCTGGCCAAGGACGATCACCCGCGCCGCCGACTGGACGTCGGCGTCGGCGATCATGCGCCCGTTATCAATCTCGCTATTCGTCACGGTGGCATAGCCCGGAGTCACCGCAATGCCATTGGTACCGACGCGCCGCGCTGGAATCGACAGCTGGATCGAGGCTCGCAACTGCGGCGCAAGCGCGGTTACCCCGGGGACCGATCGTTCGATCGTCCGCGCATCGCGCTCGGTCAGTTTTCCAACATCGCGGGTCGGGCCGTCGCGCTCGGTATCGGGCTGCGGAAAGACCAGGGCCATGTTGGAGCCGAGCTGGTTGATGGTATTTTCCACCGACACCTGCGCACCGCTGCCGACCGCCACCGCAAGCACCACTGCAAGCACGCCGATCATCACGCCCAGCGCGGTCAGGATCGATCGCATCAGATTGGTGCGCAAGGCCGTCAACGCAATGCCGATATTGACCATTGCCCCGGCAACCGTGCGGGACAGGCTCATGCGGCGCGACGCCGATCGTGTACCGGCTCGTCCTCGACCACGCAGCCATCGCGGAACAGCACGCGGCGCGCGGCATATTGGGCAATGTCGGGCTCGTGCGTGACCAGGATGACGGTGATCCCCTGATCGTTGAGCTGGCAGAACAGTTTCATAATCTCTTCCGACGTCGCCGAATCGAGCGCGCCGGTCGGCTCATCGGCAAGCAGGATCAGCGGATCGGTGACCAGGGCGCGGGCGATCGCCACCCGTTGCTGCTGGCCGCCCGACAATTTGGCCGGGGTGTGGCCCAGCCGGTCGCCCAGCCCCATCGCCGAAAGCTTGGCCGCGGCGCGCTCGCGTCGATCCGTCGCCGAAAGACCGGCGTAGATTAAGGGAGTGGCGACATTATCGACCGCACTGGTCCTGGCGAGCAAGTTGAATTGCTGGAACACGAAGCCGATCTTGCGATTGCGGATCGCCGCCAGTTCGTCGGACGACAGGCTGGCGAGGTCGGTTCCGTCGAGCAGCAGCTGGCCACGGGTCGGAAGATCGAGCGCGCCGATCAGGTTCATGAAGGTCGACTTGCCCGACCCGCTCGCGCCCATGATGGCGACGAATTCCCCCCGCTGTACGGTCAGCGAAACCCCCGCCACGGCATGGACCGTCTCCCCGCCGAAATCATACTCCTTCACGAGGTCGCGCGCCTCGAGCAACGGTGGATCAGTTGCCATTGCCCGATTCGTCCTCGTCATCGACCTCACGGCTCGGCGCGGTCGATTTGGCGCGCACCAGAACCTTTTCGCCGGCGCGGAGCCCCTTGGTGACCTCGACATAATCCTCGCCCTGAAGGCCGAGGCTAACCGATCGTCGAGCCGGCTTGTAGGGATCGGCAGTGGGGACGAACACGTTTGGCCCGCGAGCCTGCCCGGCTGCGGCCTTGGGACGATCGGCGACCTTGGGGCGGAAGCGAAGCGAGGTAGTTGGCACGCGCACCGCATCGACCACCCGACCGGTAACGATTTCGACATTGGCCGTCATTCCGGGGAGCAATTTGCCGCCGCGATTGTCGACATCCAGGATGACGAGGTAACTGACCACATTGGCGGTTTCGCTCGCCGCCTGGCGAATCTGGCGGACGGTCGCCTTGAATCGATCGTCGGGATGGGCGTCGACCGTGAAGCTGACATCCTGTCCGACCTTGATCTGGCCGATATCGGCCTCGTCAACGGAGGCCTCAACCTGCATTCGCGTCGTATCGGCCGCGATCTCGAACAGGTTCGGGGTCTGGAAGCTGGCGGCGACCGTGGTCCCCGGCTCGACCAGCTTGTTGATGACCACGCCCGTTGCCGGTGCGACGATCGTCGTTCGCGAGAGGTCGAGCAGGGCCGACGATAATTCGGCACTGGCCTGCGAAATCTGGGCGCGGGCGCTGGCGATCTGGGCGGCACTGGTGCGCCGGGCGGCCTGCGCGGACGATAATGTCCCTTCCGCCACGTCGAGCGTCGATCGCGACACATAGCCGCTTTTCGCCAGTTGCTGACGCCGGGCGAATTCGCGCTGCTGGATGGCGATGTCGGTGGAGGCTCGCATTGCATTGGCATTGGCCTGAGCAAGCGCGGCCTCGGCGGTGGCAACTTGCGCCCTCGCCTGCTGGACCCGGGCGCGAAGGCGGGTGGAGTCTATTTCGGCGAGCACCTGGCCGGCGCGAACCGGCGAATTGAAATCGACGAAGACCTTCGTCACCTGACCCGACACTTCGGCGCCGACCTTGATCGTATTGAGCGCGCGCAACTTGCCGCTGGCGGTGACCTTGCGGACCACCTCGCCGCGGGTGACCGGCTCGCTCATGTAGGTATAGTCATATTCGGTCGGCTTGACCGACTGGTACACGATATAAACCAGGACCAGCGCGATCACCGCCGACCAGAATTTGTGCCGCCCGATCCAGGCCGTCAACGCGGTGATACGCTCCCCCATGAAGCAGACCTAACAAGGGAAACAATCTTTCGCCAGCGGATTTGGATGCCGCAGTCAGGCGCTGGCGACGATGGCTGCCCATTCGGCCTCGGTCGCGATGCGCACGCCCAGTTCCTGGGCTTTCTTCAGCTTCGATCCCGCGCCCGGCCCGGCGACGACCAGGTCGGTCTTGGCGCTGACCGACCCAGCCGAGCGCGCGCCCAGCCGTTCGGCCTGCGCCTTGGCCTCGTCGCGGCTCATCGTTTCCAGCGTGCCGGTGAAGACGATGGTCTTGCCGCTCCATTCGGTGGCGCGGGCGGTGGAGACGAAGGCGGCGGGTTTGGCGAGATCGAGCAATTCCGAGAGCTGCTCGCGGTTGTGCGGCTCGTGGAAGAAATCTGCGAGGGCTTCTGCCACCACCGGGCCGACGCCTTCGACCGAGGACAATTCCTCTTGTGCTCCCTCGCCGGTCGCCGCGGCCTGCAGCGCCTCGACCGTGCCGAATGCTTTCATCAGATCCTTGGCGGTGATCGCGCCGACGTGGCGGATGCCCAACCCGAACAGGAAGCGCGCCGGGTCGAAGCCGGTGCGCGCCTCGATCGCGGCCAGCAAATTATCGACCGATTTCTCCTTCCACCCCTCGCGCCCGATGAGTTCGTCGCGGTATCGTTTGAGGAGGAAGATGTCGGCGGGTCCGTGGAGCCAGCCCAATTCGACGAATTCGACGATGCTCTTTTCGCCAAGACCATCAATGTCCATCGCCCCGCGGCTGACGAAGTGTTTAAGCCGTTCGATGCGTTGCGCGGGGCAGATCAGGCCGCCGGTGCAGCGTACATCGACCTCGCCTTCCTCCGCCACCGCTTCGGACTGGCATTGGGGGCAGTGGTCGGGGAATTGAAAGGGATCGCGGCTAGCTTCACGAGTGAGATTCTCGACCACCTGCGGGATGACATCTCCTGCCCGCTGGATACGCACCCGATCGCCGACCCGAAGCCCGAGCCGCGCGATCTCGTCGCGATTGTGGAGCGTGACATTGGCGACGATCACCCCGCCCACCCCGACCGGCTTGAGCCTTCCAACCGGGGTCAGCTTGCCAGTCCGCCCGACCTGAATGTCGATTGCGAGCAACTCGGTCTCGGCCTGCTCGGCGGGAAATTTATGCGCCAACCCCCAGCGCGGCGCGCGCCCGACTTGGCCGAGGCGTTCCTGCCAATCGAGCCGGTCAACCTTGTAGACGACGCCGTCGATGTCGAACGGCAGATCCGCGCGGGCTTTCTCGATTTCGGCGTAATGGGCCAGCGCCTGGTCGATCGTTTGGGTGCGCTGGACGAGGTCGCTGACCGGAAAGCCCAAGAATTTGAGGCGCGCCATCGCCTCGCTCTGGGTCCTGCCCAATGGCTCGGACAATTCTCCCCAGCCATGCGCCAGAAAGCGCAGCGGACGCGCCGCGGTCACGCTTGGATCCTTCTGCCGAAGCGAGCCCGCGGCGGCATTGCGCGGATTGGCGAAGATCTTGCCCCCGGCCGATTCCTGCCGCGCATTCAAGGCCGCGAAATCGGCCTTCGACATATAGACCTCGCCGCGCACTTCGAGGAGCGCTGGCGCTCCTTTCAGCTGCTGAGGAATATCGGCAATGGTTAGGACATTGGCGGTGACGTCTTCCCCCACCGCCCCGTCGCCGCGGGTTGCCGCCATGACCAGCACGCCGTCTTCATAACGCAGCGAGCAGGACAGGCCGTCGATCTTTGGCTCGGCGGTCAGCGCGACAGGCACATCGGCGGGCAGCGACAGGAACCGACGCACGCGGCCGACGAACTCGGACACTTCCTCATCGGAAAAAGCATTGTCGAGGCTGAGCATCGGTCGCGCATGGGTGACCTTGGCCAGGCTTGAGGTCGGCGCCGCGCCCAGCCGCTTCGACGGCGAATTGGCGCGGACGAGGTGCGGATAGGCCGCCTCCAGCTCGCGATTTTCGCGCACCAAAGCATCATAATCTGCGTCCGAAATCTCGGGTTCGTCGCGATCGTGATAGGCGCGGTCGTGGCGCCCAATCTCCTTGGCCAGCCGCATCAGCCGGTTGGCGGCCTCAGCCTCCGTGCTCATGCGAGCATCGCCGCCATTTTCGCGACGCTGTTCATGTTGCGCGCGGTCCCATGCTTGACCGAGGGCAGCTTGAGCCGGGTCTTGCCGATTCCTTCGCCATAGCTGACGATGATGCTCCGAGGCCCCAGCGCCATCCGCTCGCCGGCGACATCGCGCGCTTCGGCCAGCATTGCCGCGACCGGCTTTTCCGCGATGAAATGCACCATCACCCGGCTCGGTCTGTCATCGTCGAACGGATTGGCGGCGGCGGTGGCGGCCATCTCGGTCGCAGAGCGGACGAACACCGGCACGGACTTGCCGAAGAAGGCTTCGAGCTTCGCCTCGATCAGCGCCTGCGCTTCGACTTCGGCAAGGTCGCTGTCGAACAACAGATTGCCGCTGGCGATGAACGTACGGACATTGGCAAAGCCGCACGCGTCGCCGATCCGTTTCAATTCGGCCATTGGCAATTTGCCGGTCCCGGCGACATTCATCGCGCGCAGCAGGGCGACGTAGGCGGTCACGCCGCCTCCAGCAATTTCGCCGCTTGCGCCCGTGCCTCGTCGGTGATCGCCGCGCCCGACAGCATCCGCGCCACTTCCTCGCGCCGTTCCTCGGCGGACAGCTTGCGGACGGTGGTGCGGGTGCCGTCGGGGCCGTGGGCTTTCTCGATCCGGTAATGATGCGCCGCGCGCGCCGCGACCTGCGGGCTGTGGGTGACGACCAGCACCTGCGCATCCTCCGCCAGCCGCGCCAGCCGCTCGCCGATCGCGCTCGCGACCGCGCCGCCGACCCCGCGATCGACCTCGTCGAAGATCATCGTGCGCGCCCCGCCAGCCTCGGCCAGCGCGACCTTGAGGGCGAGGATGAAACGCGACGTTTCGCCGCCCG
>JAZKHF010000089.1:0-3632 GCA_040385545.1 Pseudomonadota bacterium | reverse complement strand
GCTCGCGGGTCCAGCGCTTGGCGTGGAGCCCGGTGTCGACCACCAGCCGGCAGGCACGGAAGGCGATCGATTCGAGATAGCCCAGTCGTCCGGCCTCGAAACCAGCATAGACACCAAGCTCGTCGGCCAGTTGCTCGGCGTAAAGCGCCCAGCCTTCGGAATAGGCATTGAACGACAGAAGTGCGCGGATCAGCGGCAATTGGTTGGCATATTCACCCTGCCAGACATGGCCGGGAATCGCCTCGTGATGGGTCAGCGAAGGCAAGCTGTAACGGGTGTGGTCGAAGCCGGGCTTCAAATTGATCCAGAATTTGCCGGGCAAGGTGCCGTCGATCGATCCCGCGCCGCCATAGGCACCGGGCGCGCCAGGCTCTTCCTCGGGCGGCAAGCGACGGACCTCGAGGTTGCCGCGCACCTGTGTCCGGAACGCGTCGGGCATTTTGGCCCGAATGATGCCGAGTCGCTGCTGGATGTAGGCGAGCACCTCCGCTCGTCCCGCATCATTATTCGGAAAGGTAAAGCGAGGATCCTTGGCAAGCGCCTGCATCCGCTTTCCAACAGTTCCCTGGGTCAAGCCGAGCGACTTCAGGATGACGTCCATCTCGCCATGCAATCTGGCCAGCGTGTCGATGCCCAGTTGGTGAATCTCATCCGGGGTCATGGTCGTGGTGGTCGAGGCCTTGAGCGCCCAGCTATAATAGGACTCGCCACCCGGCCTGGCCCACATTCCGGCATCCATCGTCGCACGCAGTCGCTGCCCTTGCAGAGCCGCAAGCTGACGGCTGAGCGCGGGGGCGATCTTCTGCTGGGCAATGGAGCGCGCGCGCGAAGCCCAGTCGCCTTGTATGTCCTTGGTGCGGCGCTCGATCGATTCGACCAAACCGCCGCCCTTTGCCGCTCCGTCCAGGCTGGCGCGCATCTGCTTCATTGCCGTGTCGAGAAGGAAAGCCGGCGGGATCGCACCGACCGCGCTCGCCGCATTGAGCCGCTGCGTCTCCCCATCCAGCTGAACCGCAAAGCTTTCCATTCGTGCCAGATAGGCTTCGGCATCGGCGGCATTGGCGATGCTGTGATCGCTGTCGAGAAAGCGCGGCACGTCGATGTAGGCGCCGACATTCTGGATCACGACATAAGGCGTATTGCGCCACCCGCCGACCGCGACATCTCCATATGGGAGTGCAAAGCCTTCCAAGGCGGTGCGATAGGCCGATCGGACCACGTCGACGCTGGTACGAGTGGCAAAAGTCAGCCCCGCCGTGTCGATTGCTTGGGCGCGGGCGAGATCCGCGCGAAGCGTGGCGGCGATACGCGCCTGCCCCGCCGCCGAACGATCCGACAGTCGTGATCGGAGTGCAGACCGCGCGCCCTTGTCGATGCCGAGCGAGGTCGCGCTTTCCGGTGACAGGTTGAGGAGGTTGTCGGCGATCGAATCGAGCAGGGCGACGGCATCGCCTTCGCTCGTCGCGCGACCGACCGTGGCAGGGAGGGTGGCGCAACCGCCGAGCAGCGAGAAAGCGCCCGCCGCGCCGATCGAGCCGAGCGCCTCGCGCCGCGAAAAGAGGGGATTATACACGCCTTACTCCTTGGACTGGGTCTCGTTCAGCAGCACGCCGCCTTCGACCAGCAGGCAATTGCCATCGACCGCGACGACACGCACTCTCGCTCCTGCCGGGGCCGGGCCGCCACGGGCGCTCCACTCCCCGTCGCCGACCCGGACGCGCCCGCCATGCTCGTCGACGGGGTCGACAACCACGACCGACTTGCCGACCATTCGCTCGCTCGGATCGTTGAGATGCAGCGCGTGGTCGGTATTGGAAGGATTGGCATACCAGCGCTTGCCGATCATTACCGCCAGCGCAGTGTAAATGATGAACAGCACCAGTTGCGGTGCCAGGCTGAGGTCGAACAACAAGGTGAACAGGCCCGTGGCGATTGCCGCGACGCCCAGGAATATCAGGAAAAAGCCCGGTGCAACGATCTCCGCGATCAGCAGGATCAGGCCGCCAATCGCCCAGAACCAGCCCGAGGGAATATCCATTATTCGCCCCTCCGTGATTCGACGCGCGGAACGGTTGGTGCTGCGGTCGGAGCAGCCGATGCCTTGTCGCCCAGCGCCTCGCGCGCGAGTTCACCGATCCCGCCAAGCGTCCCCATCAATTGCGTCGCCTCGACCGGAAACAGGATCGTCTTGGCGTTGGGCGATGTGGCGAACTTGCCGATCGCCTCTACATATTTCTGGGCGATGAAATAATTGATTGCCTGAACGCTACCGGCATCGATCGCGTCACTGACCGATTTGGTCGCATTGGCCTCCGCCTGGGCAGCCCGCTCGCGTGCTTCGGCGTCGCGAAAGGCTGCTTCCTTTTGCCCTTCAGCCTGAAGGATCAGCGCCTGCTTCTCACCTTCGGCGCGGAGGATTTCGGACTGGCGCATGCCCTCGCTCTCGAGGATCGCGGCACGCTTTTCGCGCTCGGCCTTCATCTGGCGCGTCATGGCATTGACGATGTCGGCCGGTGGACGAATGTCCTTCAGCTCGACGCGGGTGATCTTGACCCCCCACGCCTCGGTCGCATGATCGACCACGCTGAGCAGTCGGGCATTGATCTCGTCGCGCTTGGACAAGGTCTCGTCGAGGTCCATTGATCCCATGACGGTGCGCAAATTGGTCGTCGAGAGCGCCATGATCGCGCTGTACAGGTCGCTCACTTCATAAGCCGCCTTGGCCGCGTCGAGGACCTGAAAGAACACCACCCCGTCGACCGCCACCATGGCATTGTCCTTGGTGATGATTTCCTGGCCGGGAATATCGACCACCTGTTCCATGACGTTGATCTTGTGACCGACGCGATAGACGAATGGCGTGACCAGATTCAGTCCCGGCTCGGCGACGCGGACGAACTTGCCGAACCGTTCGATAGTGTAGCGATAGCCTTGGGACACGATCTTGACGCTCATCACCACAATGATCAGCGCCAATACGGCGAGTACAATCAGAAACGTCGGCAGCATGGTCTTCCCCTTGAGTTCGCGGCATGATGCAAGGCCACGAAGCCTTCGGGAAGAAAATTCGACATGACACTCGACCTGTTCGGCAGACCGACGCTGTTATTTCTACCGGCAAGCAATCCGCGCGCGATCGCCAAGGCGCGCGAATCGGCGGCAGATATCGTCGTGCTCGACCTGGAAGATGCGGTGAAGGCCGAGGACAAGGATCGAGCGCGGGGCGAAGCGGTCGATGCGGTCGCGCTGGACTGGCCGATGCCGGTGGGGATTCGAGTCAACGCGATCGGCAGCGATCATCACGAAGCGGATCTGGTGGCGGTGCTCGCTTCAAAATGCGACTTCATCGTCTTGCCGATGGTAGCGGAGCCGCTGGCCATTGCGGGTAAGCCGGTCGCGGCGATGATCGAGACCGCGGCGGGGGTGCTTGCCGCCCCGGCGATCGCGCGATCGGTGGATGCGTTGATCGTCGGCACCAATGATTTGTCTTACGATTTGCGGCTGCCAGGCTTTGACCGAAACGCGATCTCTGCCTCGCTGCAGCTTGCTGTGCTTGCAGCCCGGGCGGCTGGGGTCGCGGTGTTCGACGGGGTTTATAACCGGCTCGATGATCCTGCCGGTCTGGAGGCGCA
>JAZKHF010000088.1:0-2550 GCA_040385545.1 Pseudomonadota bacterium | reverse complement strand
AAACGCCGCCAGGCCCCGCCCGGCGTGAAAATCGGCACCCGCAACTTCGGCCGCGACCGCCGCTACCCGATCACCAACGCCTTCCACACAGGCCAGTCCAAATGACCGTCACCCGCTTCGCCCCGTCCCCGACCGGCCGCCTCCACGTCGGCAATATCCGCACCGCGCTCCACAATTATCTGCTCAGCGCGCAGGCCGGCGGGCGCTTCCTCTTGCGGATCGACGATACCGATCTGGAGCGCAGCCGCGAGGAGCATGTCGATGCCATTCGTGCCGATCTCGACTGGCTCGGGCTGATCCCATCCGCCACCGTCCGCCAGTCCGAGCGCTTCGCCATCTACGATCGCGAATTCGATCGGCTCCGCGCGGAAGACCGCGTTTATGCCTGCTACGAGACGCCCGAAGAACTCGACATCCAGCGCAAGATCCTGCTCGGCCGCAAACTCGCGCCAATCTACCAGCGCAAACCCGCCGACGCAGCCGTGCCCGAAGGCGTCGCTCCCCATTGGCGCTTCAAGCTCGATCACTCGGCCCCGATCCTCTGGGACGACCTCGTCCGCGGCCCGCAGAAGTTCGACCCCGCCTTGCTCAGCGATCCCGTCATCCGCCGCGCCGACGGCAGCTGGCTGTACCTCCTCCCCTCGGTGATCGACGACATCGATCTCGCCATCACCCATGTCCTTCGCGGCGAGGATCATGTCACCAACAGTGCGGTGCAACTGCAGATGTTCGCTGCACTCGGTGCAACGCCGCCGAGCCTCGCCCATGAAGCGTTGCTGGTCGCGGCGGAGGGAAAGCTCTCCAAGCGGCTCGGCTCCTCCGGCGTCGATGCCCTGCGCGACGCCGGGATCGAGCCGATGGCGCTGAACTCCCTGCTCGCCCGCCTCGGCACCTCGCAGCCGGTCGAGGCCAAGGCGACGCTCGCCGAACTGGCTGCGGGCTTCGACCTGTCCACCTTCGGCCGCGCCCCCGCTCATTTCGACCTGGGCGAGGTCGAGCAGCTCAACATGAAACTGCTCCACCATCTTGATTTCGCCGATGTCGCCGACCGCTTGCCCGCCGGAATGGGCGAGGGCGACTGGCTGCTGCTGCGCGGCAATGTCGACCATCTGGCGGAATTGGCCGACTGGCTGCCGGTGCTCGACGGCGAGCTTTCATCGACTGAGACGGCGGACGAGGACCGCGATTTCCTCGCACAGGCAGCGGCCATTGCGGGCGATCTCGACTGGTCGGCCGAGCCGTGGAGTGAACTCGCCACCGCGCTCAAAGCCACCGGTCGCAAGGGCAAGGCGCTATTCCTCCCGCTTCGCCAGGCGCTCACCGGCCGCGATTCGGGCCCGGAAATGGCGCCTCTCCTCAAGCGAATCGGCAAAGACCGCGCCGTTGCAAGACTAACCACCGCCGCTCGAAGCTAGGTTGTGCTGCAGCGCAGCGACGTTTTCCCATTGCAGCCATTATGTAATGATGTATCATCGCTCTGCAGAATAGTGGAGGTGACGATGCTTGCTTATGCTCCCCGCCCCGACCGGAAACAGCTTCACCCGGCGACGCTCGGCCTGATCATTCTCGGCCATGCTGGCCTGCTGGGGGTGGTCATGACAGCCAAGTCCGGCATCATTTTGACCGATCCGTTCGCCACCACCGAAGTGACCCTGATCGAGGAGATCAAGCCGGTTCCTCCCGTTCCGCCGCAACCACAACCCGATCCGCAGCCAAACGATTCGCAACTCGACACGGTCGATCCGATCGTCCCGCCGATTGGCGCGAGCGGCCCGACCGTCGCGGAAGTCCCGGGACCGACGATCCCGCTCGGGACGACCATCGGCACCGGCATCATTCCGGGACCGCCTACCATTCCGATCGATCCGCCGATCCTCCGCAAAGGGCCGCGTCTCGCGACGGCTGGCGACGCCGTCCGCCCGCCCTACCCCGATGCGATGCGTCAAAGCGGCGACGAGGCCAGCCTTCGGCTTCGCCTGACCATCGACGAGCGCGGCCGGGTGACTGCGGTCGAACCGGTCGGTCGCGCCGATCCAACCTTCCTTGCGACGGCGCGTCGCCACATATTGCGGGTATGGCGTTATCAGCCGGCAATGGAAGGCGCGAAGGCGGTACCGTCGACGGCCACCGTGACGCTGAAGTTCGAGCTCGGCAACGCATAGCCCTTGTGCGCTCCGGGCAGGGCGGGGGTGGCGATCATCGCCACTCCGCCCTATCTTGACCTCATGGCCATCCTGCCCCCGACCTCGACCCCCCGCGCCGCATTCCGCGACTTTCGCGCCGTGTTCCGCCATGCCGACAATCGCGACCGGATCCTCGCCATCACTTTGTCGATCCTGATCACGATCATCATCCTCATCCTGTTTTTCGTCGATTCAAAGATCAACACCGCGCCGCCGCCGCGGATCGTCTATATCCAGGATTACAAGACCGACCGGACCGATACCGAGATCATCGCGCAACAGAAGAAAGAAGAGGAGCAGCGCGTTGCCGCGGCCAAGGAGCGCCAGCGCCAGTTCCAGAAACTCGAAAAGCGGCTCGGCATTGAAT
>JAZKHF010000087.1:0-6210 GCA_040385545.1 Pseudomonadota bacterium | reverse complement strand
CAGCAGGCGCTCGACCGCAAGGCTTCGGCGATGGGCGGACGGGTGTCTGGTGCCGCGCTCAAGTCGGCCGCGCGCTTCGGCACAAACTACGCGAGCACCGGCTATGGCGCGGCGTACCAGCGCCGGCAAGACAGGTTGAACCGGCTGGCGGCGCTGGCCGGGATCGGGCAGACCGCGACCGGGGCGAGTGCTGCGGCGGGCACTGCGGCGGCCGAGAATATCTCCGGGCTGATGGAGCGCGGCGGCGACAACCAAGGGTCGGCGCGGCTGGCACGCGGAACCGTGTGGGGGAATGCCGGCAACCAGTTGTCGGCACTGTACGGGCGCGGTGGCTCGGCCGGCAGTTCGACCCCCTACCGTTCGGGCGACCCCTACAGCAACCCGCTGTACTTCAGCGGCGACGAGGGCGAATAAATGGCGAATATCTTTGCGAGCTTCGTGCAGCCGCGCTCGGTGCAGGACTACCGGGCGCAGTATGACCAGGCCGATATGGCGGGGTTGCAGCTCGAACAAAAGCGCGGCGAGAACGCCATGCAAAAACTCGCCCGCGAGCAGTCGGTCGCGAAGCAGAACGCCCTTCAGGCCCTGTACGCGAACCCGCAGATGGCCGGCAACCCGGAGGCGTTGGAGCGCGGGATGCTCGGGAATCCGCTACTGATGGATCAGGGCATGAAGCTCCAGAAGGGGAGGCTCGACAACGCGAACACGCAGGCGCAGACCTTGGAGCGCACGGCGACCGCGGACAAGACGACGCAGGACACGCGGACGAAGAAGCGTGAGCAGGCGATCCGTGATATCGCAGTGCTGACCAGCACCGAAGAAGCGATGGCCGGTATCCAGGCGCACCTTGCCAAAGGCGATATCGACGAAGTGAAGGCGCAGGCGCTGGTGCGCAGCCTGCCGCAGAACCCGGCCGACTTCCCCAAGTGGCAGATCGGGATGCTGCGCGCCATCACGTCGCCCGAGGCCCTGTTGCAGTCGGAAACCTCGCTTGCTACCAACAAACTGACCAACGAGACGAGCGCGGCGAACAACAAGGCCAGCAACGACCGGCAGGCGGCGGACAACGCGGCAAGTCGGGCGGTGCAGATGCGCGGGCAGAACATGACCGACGAGCGCAGCCGCGACAAGAACAAGAACGATGCCGATGCGGTTGGCAAGATCGAGTGGAAGCAGGACACGAACGGCAACTGGATCGCTCTGCCCAAATCGGTCAGCAGCCGCGAGCCGGTAACGCCGATCACGACGACGGCGCCCGGCAAAAAGGAAGTGCAGGCCAAGAACTCGATCCAGATCCTTGATGAAGCCGAACCGTTGCTGAAGTCGGCCACCGGAAGCTACGCGGGCGCCGCCTACGACCAAGCCGCCCGAGCTGTCGGTGTCGGTACGGCGGGCGCGCAGGACGTGGCGAAGCTCAAGACGCTTGAGGGCGCTCTGATGATGGCGCAGCCGCGCATGGAAGGCCCGCAGTCGAACCTCGACGTGCAGTTGTATCGCCAGATGGCGGGCCAGATCGGCGACGCGACCGTACCGGCAGCGACCAAGCAAGCCGCGGCCAAGCAAATCCGCGCGCTGCAAGAGAAGTACGCGGGCGTCCAGCAGACCGACAAGTTGCCGGCAGGCGGGCACCCTGCGGGCTTCGACGCCGACAAGGAACGCCGCTATCAAGAGTGGAAGGCGAAGCAGAAATGACCGAGCAAGAGGAATTCGAATTCCGCTTGCGTTTCGAGCGCGAGCAGGCCGCTGCGCCTAAAAAGGCCGAAAAACCATCCCGGGGGATGTTCGGGGCCATCCAGGATGCAGGCGCTGGGCTGGTGCGTGGCGCCGGCAGCATCGGGGCGACCCTTCTTGACAACGCGGGCGAACCCGGCTCGATGTTGCACAAGGCGCTATATCGCCCCGGCCGCCGCGCCGCGATGGACGAGGCTTTTCAGTCGATGGGCGTGGACACCGACTCGCTGGCCTACGGCGGCGGCAAGTTGACGGCAGAGGTTGGGAGCACGCTTGGAGTGGGCGGCGTATTGGGTTCCTTGGCTGGTGCGGGCAAGTTCGCCAACGCGCTTCGAACCTCTGGCATGTCGACGGGGGCGCCTGCGGCCACCAATGCACTTGGCCGGGTGGCCGACATGGGGGTTCGCATCGGCGCGGGCGGCGTAGTGGGTGGCGCTTCTGCTGGGTTGGTTGACCCTGATTTTGCAGCCCCTGGGGCCGCCATCGGCGCGGCGTTGCCGCCGGTAATAAGGGGTTCGGGTGCGGTTGGCAATGCGCTTGGCCGAGCGATCCGCGGGCCGGAACAGTCCGCAGCTACCGCGGCGGGGGTCGCCACCGCCCGGGAAGCCGGCTATGTAATCCCGCCGACTCAGGCGCGGCCGTCGCTGATGAATCGCGTTCTCGAAGGGTTCTCTGGAAAGATCACCACCGCGCAGAACGCCAGCGCAAAGAATCAGGCGGTGACGAACCGGCTCGCCGCCGAGTCGATTGGCCTGCCGGCCGAGACCAGCATCACGCCCGAGGTTCTGGCGCAGGTCAGAAAGCAGGCGGGACAGGCCTACGAGGCGATTGGAGGCGCCGGAACGATCACGCCGGGGCCAGGGTATGCCGCCGCCCTGGACAAGATCGCTGCGCCCCATCTGAAGGCTGCGCAGGGCTTCCCGAACGCCAAGGCGAGCCCGGTGCTCGAAGTGGTCGAATCGCTGCGCTCGCCGAACTTCGACGCGGCGGCGGCGGTGGCGAAGATCAAGGAACTGCGCAGCGCGGCGGACGATGGATTTCGCACCGGCAACACCGATGTGGGCCGCGCGTCAAAGGCGGCAGCGAAGGCGCTTGAAGATGCCATCGAAGCGCACCTTGGACAGACCGGCGACACGGCCACGCTCGAAGCCTTCCGGGCGGCCCGGGAGCTGATCGCCAAGACCTACAGCGTCGAAAAGGCGCTGAACCCGACCACGGGCACGGTCGACGCCCGAAAACTCGCCGGCCAGCTCGCCAGGGGTAAGCCGCTGTCGGGGGGGCTGAAGGACGCGGCCGACTTCGCCGGGCGTTTCCCGCGCGCTGCGCAGGCGACAGAAAGCATGGGGAGCCTGCCGCAGACCAGCCCGCTCGACTGGCACGCGCTCGGCGCGACGAGCCTTGCCACCGGAAACCCGCTGGTAATGGCGGGGGTTGCCGCCCGGCCCGCAGCGCGTTCGATGGTGCTGTCACCGATGGTGCAGAACCGGCTTATTCAGCGGGGTCCGAACGCCTTGCAGCAGTTGCTTGAGAACCCGGCCCTGTTGCAGCTCGGTTATCGCGCGGCCCCGGTCGCATTGGCCGACCGCTGAGCCCGCAGTACAGACCCCACACGAACGCCAGCACGACCAACACACCGGCCTTCCACAAAGCGAATTCGAGGTAACTGATGACCGCTTCCCTTTCAGGCGAATTCAACACCCAGCAACTGACTGACCTCGGCGCGCTGGGTTTCGGACTTCGACTCTACACCTACACCGCAGGCACGACCACGCACAAGACGGTCTACACCGACGCGGCGGCGAGCGTCGCGCACACCTATACGAACGACGGTTCGGGCGGCCAGTATCTCGCCCTGAACGCCCGCGGCGAGGTTCCCGCCCCGCTGTTCCTGACGGCGGGCGCGTATGACATCGCCCTCAAAACCGCGGCCGGCGCGACGATCTGGACCCGCCGCGCGGTGCCTGTCGGCGACTCCATCGCCCCGGTGCTGGCGGATTTTGCGGACACGGGAACTGCCGGCAAGGGCGACGCGCTGATCGGCCTAGGCGCCGTCACGTCGATCACCGCTGGCGTCGTCACCCGGCACGCGAGCATTGCCGCGGCGATTACGGCGGTCGGCAGCTCCGTCACCGAAATCGTCATCCGCGGCGCGACGACGGTGGCGGCCAACAGCACGATCCCGGCGACCTGCGCTTTGCGGATCGAGGGCGGAGCGGTCGTCACGGTGTCGAGCGCGATCACGCTGACCGCGAGCGGGGCGTTTTCGTGCGAGCGCCGGCAGTGCTTCAGCGGTGCCGGCAAGGTGGTGTTCGCGGCCTCGTCCCCGGTTGTGCTTGCCCCGGAGTGGTGGGGCGCCACACCAGACGCCGTAATCGACGGCACCGGCACGGACTCAACGGCGGCGATTCTGGCCTGCATCGCGGCGTCGACCGACACCGGGCTTGCCGGTGGCGTGGCGATTCATCCGATCGACTTCGCGGGCGGCAACTATCTCATCAGCAACATCGTGTGGCCGGTCGCGTCCACGGTGCGGTTTTCGGGAATCCACGTCACCAACTTCATTGTCAAGACCGGCACAACCGGGGCTGTGATGACCGATGGCGGCAGCGCGGCCAAGATCACTTTCCGCGGCGGCTTTGCGATCTACGCCCGCGGGCTGGCCGGCATCACCTACGGCCTGCGCCTGGGCAATAACGGGACGCAGTTCGGGACCGAGGGCTATATCGAGAGCGTCTGGGTGCGCGACGTGAGCGGCGCATCTGCGGTGTGGGGGATCGATATCAATGGCAACGTCGGCAAGTTCGGCGACCTGATCGCACAGTCCTGCACCAGCGGCGTTCGGATCAACGGCTCGGCCAACATGGTCGACAAGCTCGTTTGCTACGCCCCGACTGTAGTGGGCGTTGATCTGGACCTGATCGACGTGCAGAGCATGGAAATCGAGGCGCCGGGGGATTCGTGCGTGCCGCTGAAACTGACCGGCAACGCGTCGATCGACGGGCTGACGATTTCGCTTGCCAACGGTACGACCATCTCGCACCTGATCGAGATCGGCGCGGGCGCGACGGTCTGGAAGTGGACGCCGTTCTACCTGGCCTTCGGCGACACGCCGGCCGGGATCACGGTATCGAACGGCAACTTCAAGCGCGCTGACGGCACCTACTTCGGCGGCAATGCCACGGCAGGAAGCCGGGACGGCGAGGGCAATTACAGCTCGAACGAGGCGGGGCAGCGGCTGCAATGCTTCACGCTCACCGTCGTCAATACGGCGGGAACGCTTCAGCACAAGATCACCGACCCGAGCGTTGCGGCGGCCACCAACTTCGCCGCCAAGATCACGGGCGCCTCGGCAACGCTGGGCAACACCCCGACCGGCGCCGACAGTTCGACCGCGATGGCGACCGGCGGGAAGATCGGCTCGGCATCGTCCAGCATTTTCTGGCTCGACACCAGGGTGCAGAAGGTCGGCGATGCGTTGGTCAGCGCCTTCGTGCAGGCCAACTCGAGCGGCACCGCGCTGTCGGTATCCGCAGGGTTCGCCTCGCTCAACATCAACGGCGTGACCCGGAACAGGCTTTATTTCCAGTTGCTCAACGCAACGACCGGCGATGCATTCGCACTGACCACGGTGAATATCGCGTCGGGCAAGCTCGTGCAAATCAATTTCATGGGGTATTTGGCATGACGGGGGGCGTCGATATTCAGGAGGTCGGCATGGTTGTCCTGAGCGTTGGCTTTGGCGTGCTCGGGTGGTTCGCCCGCGAACTGTGGAGCGCGGTGCAGATGCTCAAGGGCGAACTGGCAAAGCTCGAAGTGAAGATGAGCAGTGACTTCGTTCGCTACGACCGCTTGCAGGACGCACTCAAGCCGATCACGACCACGCTGGACCGGATCGAGGGCGCGCTGATGCACAAGGTAGACAAGCCGTGAGCCCGTACCCCGTCGCGTGGATCGTGCGCTACGGGGATGGGCTGGCGGCGCTGTTTCTGGACAAGGCCAGGGCAGAGCACGCGGCGGTGGTTCTGCATGGCGTGATCTCGCCGCTGTATGAGCTATGAGATTCGCCCTTCGGATTCTGGCGGCGCTGATCGCCGCAGCCATCGCATTGCTGTCTGGACCAAAACGACTGATCGAGGGAGGGAGCATGGAGCCACGCAACCCTTATCCGCTGGGCGAGCCGATACGGCCTGCGCCGGTAGTCAAACCCGATTGGTCGCCGCATCCCGAGCGCAAAGAGATGTGGGTCCACCGGGTCACCGGGCACCTGGCGACCGGCAAGACCCCACCTGACGAACCGAAGCCTGCGCCATGAGTGGCGCCGATGCTGTTCTTCATGCTGCTGGGCATGCTGGCGCGGATGGTCGCTGATGCGCTGATGGGGGCAATAGGGTGAGCGGGCCGGGCGCTACTCCGGCTCGCGAGGCGTAATGTCCCTCGCTGACGCCCGGTCTATTAAGGTCAGACCAGGGGGACCATCGC
>JAZKHF010000086.1:0-8444 GCA_040385545.1 Pseudomonadota bacterium | reverse complement strand
TGGAGCGGGTGAAGGGAATCGAACCCTCGTCACTTGCTTGGGAAGCAAAAGCTCTACCATTGAGCTACACCCGCCCGGGTTGGTCCAGGATCGACGCCGCCCAACTGCCACCAAGAGGGCAATGGGTCAACGGTAGCAAAACGCCATAAAATGGATATTCTGCGCGGTCGGGGGGACTGCCGATGCGTATCACCTTTTGGCTCGCACTGCTGCTCACGGCTCCAGCCGCCGCTTCCCAGCCAGAGCCCGATGCCGAAGGACCGGTCGAGGGTGTACCGTGGCAGGCGCAAATCTATTCGGGCAGCGGCAACTGGACCGCCGAGGAACTGGAGCAGCGTGACGCATGGGATCTGGCGCACAAATGCGGCGGCTCGCTGATCGCACCAGGCTGGGTGTTGACCGCCGCGCACTGCATCAATGCCAATCGGGTCAAGAACGGTTATCGGGTCCGACTTGGCGCATCGAGCATCGACCGGGAGGAAGGCGTCACCTATCGCATCGACCGTTTCGTCGCCCATTCGCTCTTTGACAACAAGCGCAAGGCCTATGACATTGCCTTGGTGCATTTTGTCGCCGACGAACTGACGTTTGAGGATGATGCCGGTCCGATCGAAGCGATCGAATTGTATGACGGCCCTTCTCTAGAGCCCGGGGTCGCGGTCTATGCGACCGGTTGGGGCAAGGATGACAAGGAAGCGGAGGGGTATCAGGCCGACCTCACCCAGGTCGACCTCACCACTGTCGACTGCGCGAAATATCCGCAGAACAAGGGCTGGACCCAGCGTTATCATTTGTGCGCCGCCGCGCCCGACAACGACACATGCGAAGGCGACAGCGGCGGCCCGCTGGTGATGGAGGATGAAAAGCCGCTACTGGTCGGCGTCGTAAACTTTGGCTTTGGCTGCTATCGCGAGAATAGCGCCGGCGTGTATCTCAGGATCGACGGGACCTATTTTCGCGACTGGATCCGCCGCGCAATGGCGGCGGACCCGTCGGTCAGCAAACTAAAATAGCTTTAGCGGTCGTCGGGATTGCCGCGGTCATCAGGATTGCCACGATCATCGGGATTGCCGCGGTCGTCGGGGTTGCCGTCGAAGCCCTGATCTTCGTCGTCATTTGGTCCGAAATCGAAACTGCTCATCGATCGTCTCCCTGCCAGATATCGAACCTGATTGATTGCCACGGATCAATCATCCGAGAAAGCCCCGTCAGGTGAACCCGAGCCGGGACACGAACGAAACGAACCGCGGATCGCGGGCCAGCGGGTCGAGAAATGGATCGCTGGCGACGCTGACCAGGCCCGAATCGCCGACGATACGCGCGCGTTCGAGCAATTCGATGGCCTGGTCGGTTCGGCCCCATTGGGCCATGACCTGCGCCTGCTGATACAGAGCCGCATCGCCGAATTCGCGCACCAAATCAGCTTGGGCTTTGTCGGCTGCCGCGCGATTGCCCGCGCGATGCTCGAGGATCGCCGTCGTGGTCAGCCCGAACATGGCACTCGTCTCCGCCGCCAGGAGCGTACGTGCCTCATCGTTCTGACCAAGTTCCATCAGGCAGGCGGCGAGTCCAGCGCGAGCATTGGCCATCTTCGGATTGAGCGCCAGCGCGCGGCGGAAATGACCGACCCCGGCGTCATAATCGCGGCCTGCGAACGCGATCACCCCGGCCACCCGGTGCGCGCGCGGGTTGAGCGGATCGAGCGCCACTGCCCGCTGGATCGCCGCCCCCGCCTCACCCGGCCGTCGGGTCCGCACCGTGTACAGCGCATACAGCAGCAGGATATCGGCATTGCCGCGGCCATATCGATAGGCCAGGTCGTAGGCCTGCCGGGCGGCCTTGGCATCGAGCGTTCCGATAAAGGTGGCGAAGCCCAGCGCCAATTGCCCCTCGGCCAGCTTTGGCGCCAGTGCGACCGCTTTCTTCCCTTCGGCGATGGCTGCGGCGAAGGTCGGCTTGATCTCGGGCCCCGGAACATAAAGCGCGGCGATCGACGATAGCACGCGCGACAATGCGGCATGGGCCAGCGCGAAGTCGGGATCGGCGGCGATGGCGTTTTCGAACAAGGCCTTGGCCTCGCGGTCGGTGGCCTCGTCCCTCGACAGATTGTACAGCGCCTTGCCGCGCAAATAGGCCTCATACGCCGCGACATTGCGTGTGCCACCCGGCGCCGGGTCGCGCGTCGCCATGCGCACCGACAAGGCCTCGGACACGGTCCGCGCAATTTCGGTCTGGAAGGCGAGGATGTCGCTCAGTTTCGCATCGACTCGCTTCGACCAGGTCGAAAATCCGGTCTTACCGTCGGTCAGGTCGATCGACACGCGCACCACGTCGCCGGCGCGCTGGACCGATCCTTCGAGCAAATGCGCCACCCCCAGTTTGCCGGCGATCGACTTGGCATCGCCCTGGTCGTCGCGCGCGGTGTTGGAGGTGGTTGCGGCCAGCACCATCAGCCCGGCATTGCGGGTCAGCGCCGTGCGCACTTCGTCGGTCAGGCCGTCGCTGAGATAGGCCTGCGCCGCGTCGCCACTGAGGTTCTTGAACGGCAGCACCGCAATGCTTCGGTCGGCCGCGTCCGGCCCGAACAAATCGTCCCGAAACACGAAGATCGTCCCCGCGCCCGCCAGCACCGCCGCCGCCCCGCCGCCCAACAGCAGCGCGCGGCGCCGATCAAAACCGGTCGACAGGGCCGGTCGGCTCGCAATCGCTACTTGCCCGATCGCCGCGCGAATCGCGCGCTCGATCCGCTCGATCTGCGCCGCGCTCGGTTTTACGTTGCGT
Organism: Pseudomonadota bacterium; assembly: GCA_040385545.1. Taxonomy (GTDB): domain Bacteria; phylum Pseudomonadota; class Alphaproteobacteria; order Sphingomonadales; family Sphingomonadaceae; genus Sphingomicrobium. The sequence continues at coordinate 5,663 of JAZKHF010000086.1, read as the reverse complement.
CCGCTAAGATCGATCGTCTGATATTGGCGAAAGCCCAGCGGCGGCAGGCTTCCGTCAAGCGACAGCGGCACCAACCGCTTGCGGTCACGCCCCTGCGCGGCCTCATCCGCGACCCAGTCGGACTCGATCGATGTTTTCGACCAGAGGACGATAACAGCATCGGCCGCTTCGAGCGCTCCACGGATCGACTTGGCGAACGATGCGCCGCCTTCGATCATCGAATCCCACCATATGGTGTAGCCGCGCGCGCCAAGCACCGCCGCCAATGCTTCCGCACGCTTGGCATCGGCATGGGCATAGCTCAGGAACAATGTCGGCTGTCCCGCTTCGCCCGCCTTCTCCGCTTCGCTCACCATCGGCCGTCGACACCCCCGTGCACGCCGCGAAGCCTATCCCCTCGCTTCGGTCATGGGAAGCGCACTTACCGGTCCGGCGATTTGGTGAACGCGATATGGATTTTGACCCAGGTTCCAACCTGCGGTTGGCCGTTGACCCTGGGCGGCCGGACGCGAAACTGCCAGCCGGCCTGCCGAACCGCGCTGGCAAGACCCGATCCGGGCGGCGACTCCCCAAGTACCTGACAATTTTCGACCCGATTGCCGGGAATCGTCTTGCACGCCACTTCGGCCCATGATCCGGGCTCAATGCTCCGTTTGGGGAGATAGTAGTTGAGCTCCGCATCGGTCGGCGGACGTGGGTACCACTCTGCGGCGTATAAGGTGACCCCGCCCGGCCCCGTGCCGACACTTGCATCGGACTGGCCGCGCCCCGACGACGCAACCTTGCCACCGGCCGTCCCCAATTTGCTGATATCGGCCGCTGCAAACTCCTCGCGGGTCAATTCGAGAAAGGGCGATCTGGCATTGGGAATCGGCGGCACGCGCGGTGCGGGCGGCGGGCGCGGGACCGGATCGGCGCTCGGTGCCTGCGCTTCCTGCCCTGCGCTGGCGATTGTCGGAGGCGGAAGCGGCTCATCCTCCGGGATCAGGTCGACCGTGGTCGGGCGCGACGTTGTTCGGTCCGTCCAGCTAGGCGGCTGCAGCCCCAGCAGGATCATCAGAAAGATGAGCTCCGCAAGGACCGTCAGCCCGATCGCCAACCCACGCTGGCTGATATTTGGTCGCCGCCAGGCAGTCCGCCAGTCGCGACGCGGTTCAATCGCGGCCGGATCCATCGTGGCGTCGCCTAACCCGCCAGATGCGCGGGCAAAAGTCCTCTTCGACCAATGGCGCAAGCGCTCAGATCCCGCCGTCCGTCACTGCATATCCCGCTGCTTCCAGCGCTGTGCTCAGTTCGTCCGCCACCCGCCGCGCAAGCGCTTCATCCTCCGACCGGATCACGAAATTGCCGCCGACCTTGCCCAGTTTGAAAAAGGGATAGCTGCCCACCGATACGCCTGGATTGGCTTTTTCGGCACTGCGTAGCAGGTCCGCCACCTCGCTCTCGGGCGCGAACGCACCGATCGTCACCGAAATGAGCGGCCGCCCACCCTCCAACGTGCCGGTCAATGCATCGAGCATTCCGGCGGTGATGTGCGGGACACCGGCCATGACGTATAGATTGTCGATCTTGATGCCCGGGGCACCCGACATTCTGTTGGGAATCAGCTCCGCGCCATCGGGCACTCGTGCCATTCGCAGTCGCCCCTCGTTCACCCCGCCCTTGTCGGCATAATATCGCTCCAGGATCGCCCGCGCCTCGGAGTGGATGACTACCCCCACGCCAAGTGCGGCCGCGATCGCATCGACCGTGATATCGTCATGGGTCGGCCCGATCCCGCCAGTTGTGAACAGGTAGTCGTTACGCGCGCGCAAGGCATTGACGGCTTCCACGATCGCGGCCTCGTCATCCGCCACTATCCGCACTTCGGCCAGCCTGATGCCCTGCACATTGAGCCATGACGCGATCTGGGCGACATTCTTGTCCTGGGTTCGTCCGGACAGGATCTCATCGCCGATCACCACCAATGCGGCGGTCCATACTCTGCTCAAACTACTGCCTCCAGTCGACTTATCGGGCTCCCTACCCTATCTTGGCGTCATGACCGAATATCTTACAGTCGCCCCCGAAGATCGGGTCGAGGAACGCTCCGGCGTCATCCGCCTGTACGGCCCCGACGGGTTCGAGGGCATGCGAAAGGCCGGCCGCCTGGCCGCCGACATCCTCGACGCGCTCGTGCCGCATGTCGTTCCCGGCGTGACCACCGGAGAACTTGACGACATCGTCTATCGCATGTCGGTCGACGGCGGTGGCGTCCCCGCGACGCTTGGCTATCGCGGCTATACCAAAAGCTGCTGCACCTCGATCAACCATGTCGTGTGCCATGGCATTCCGGGCGACAAGGCGCTGAAGGACGGCGACATCGTCAATATCGACGTCACTCCGATCCTCGACGGCTGGCACGGCGACACCAGCCGCATGTACCTAGTCGGCGACGTGCCGCTGAAGGCGCGCAAGCTGGTCGACGTGACCTACGAATGCCTGATGCTGGGGCTTGAGCAGGCCAAGCCCGGCAACCACCTCGGCGACATCGCCCATGCCATCCAGAGCCATGCCGAAAAACATCGCTACGGCGTGGTTCGCGACTTCTGCGGTCACGGCGTCGGGCGGCTGTTTCACGACAGCCCCGATGTCGTCCACGCCGGCCGTCCGGGAACCGGCCCCGAACTTCGCCCCGGAATGTTTTTCACTGTCGAACCGATGATCAACATTGGCCGTGCCGACTGCAAATTGCTCGACGACGGCTGGACCGCCGTGACGCGCGACCGTTCGCTAAGCGCGCAGTTCGAACATTCGATCGGCATCACCGAGACCGGCCATGAGATCTTCACCAAGAGCGCCAAGGGGTTGGACAATCCGCCATATGCCTGATCGTTACAGTGGACGGCGGGCGATGACCGGTTAAAAAGGTGCTCATCCATTCGTTTTGAGGGATTAGCCCGTGAAGCTCCAACTGCCGCTCGCCACCCTGCTGCTCGCAACCGCCGCCTGCACGACCACACCGCAACCTCAGGCGCCGCAGGCGCCAGTCGCCATCGTCACTCCGGAGCCGACGGTCGATCCCGCCGCCGAAGAACGGCGACTGATGGCGTTCGTCGATGCCGCGTTCGACGCGCAGGTCGCGCGCAGTCCGCAATTCCTGACCTCGCTCGGCAGCAAGGAGCAATACGATCGGCTCAACACTTACACTGATGCCTATCGCCAGGAAGGTCTGGCACTGGCGCAATCGCAGCTTCAGCAGCTGCGCGCCCAGTTCGACCCGGAGCGACTGAGCCCGGCGGGACGCCTCAGCTATGCCTTGTTTACCGACGAGGTGGAACGCGAAGTCGAATCGTTCCGGTGGCGCTGGCACAGCTTCCCGGCGAGCACCAACGGCAGCCCGATGGGCTCGATTCCAGTCTTTCTGATCAACAACCATAAGATCGACACGGTCGCCGACGCCGAGGCCTATGTGGCGCGGCTGCGCGAGGTCGAGCGGGTGATGAACGAAATCTCCGCCAACATGCGGACCCAGGCGGACATGGGCATAGTTCCATCGCGCTTCAATTTCGCGCCGGTGCGCGCCGACGGCAGCCGCGTGCTCGCCGGGGCGCCATTCGCCAATGGTCCCGACACGCCGGTGTTCGCCGACTTCAAGGCCAAGGTGAACAAGTTGACCATCGCCGATGGCGAAAAGGCCCGGCTGATCGCGTCGGCGCGCGAGGCGCTGACCGGCCCGTTCCAACGGGGCTATCGGACGATGCTTGCGACGTGGGACGCGATCGAGCCCAAGTCCGGCGGCAACCGCGGTGCGTGGAGCCTGCCCGAAGGCGGCGCATTCTACGCCAACCAGCTCCGTCAATCGACGACAACCGACCTTGATGCAGGCCAGATCCACCGGATCGGACTCGACCAGGTCGGGCGCATCCATCGCGAGATGGAGCGGATCAAGACCCAGGTCGGTTTCAAGGGAACGCTCCAGCAGTTCTTCGCGCACATCAATGCAGGCAAAGCGTATAAATATGCCAATACCGACGCCGGTCGGCAGCAATATCTGGCCGATGCGCGGCGCTATAGCGCCCAGGTCATGAATATCGCTCCGCAGTGGTTCCGTAGGCTGCCCAAGGCACCGCTGGAGGTGCGCGCGGTCGAGGCCTGGCGCCAGGAGACGGCGCCTGTCGCTTTCTACAACCGACCGTCGGCCGACGGATCGCGGCCCGGCATCTATTACGTCAACCTCGCCGACATGAACCAGGTGCTCAAGCCCCAGACCGAGGCGATCAGCTACCACGAGGGTGCGCCCGGCCATCACTTCCAGATTGCGCTGGCACAGGAACTGCCCGGTGTACCCAAGTTCCGCCGCTTCGGCGGTTACGGCGCTTATTCGGAAGGATGGGGGCTCTATTCGGAAGGGCTGGGCAAGGAGATGGGTTTCTACCAGGATCCGATGTCCGAATTTGGCATGTATTCGACGCAGTTATGGCGCGCGGTGCGGCTCGTGGTCGACAGCGGTATCCATGACAAGCGCTGGACCCGCGATCAGGCGATCGACTATTTCGTTAGTAATGCGTTGCTGTCGAAGCGCGACGCAATCAAGGAAGTGGAGCGCTATTTCAACTGGCCCGGCCAGGCGACCAGTTACATGATCGGCCAGCTCAAGATCCTCGAGCTTCGCGACCGCGCGCGACTGGCGCTTGGACCCAAATTCGACATTCGCGACTTCCACGCCGTGGTGCTGGAGAACGGGGCGGTCCCGCTCGATACGCTGGAAAGCCTGGTCGACACCTACATCGCCGAGAAGAAAGCTTGATGGGCGGCTAAACCACCTTCGATTCGCGTTTTTCGTCCCAGCGCCGAGCCAACTGCTCGGCGCTGGCGACGTCCTCCGGGAAGTCGACCTCGCCCCATTCCTCGCCTTTAATGTCGAGCGTCCAGACGTCACTGGTCTGCGCGAGATGGTGGATCACGCGGAGGTACCAAATCGTCGTCCCTTCACTGGTCCGCATCGCCCGGTCGATGGCTTCAGCAAAGCGCTCGGCCCCGCCGCCGCGAAACGCCAGTAAACCGATCGACTCGGCGTTGACCCCGTCCTTTATCCGTTTGCCGATTGCGCGCAGCCGGCCGTCGTCATCTGCAACGACCTTCATATCGTCGTCGTCATAGGCATCCTTGCGGTCGATCGTGACGCAGATGCCGTCCCGATCGCGATTGCCAACCACCCGCGCCATCAGCGCGTTCGACACCAACGTATCGCCATTCCATACCAGGCAATCGCCGGTCAGCTCACCCTTGACCAGAAACAGCGAGCCGAGATTGTCGGCCACCTTGAAGAAGGGATTGAACACGGTGCGCACCCGCGGCCCGCCGGTCCGCGCCGCCAGCGCCGCTTCGATCTGGTCGTCGCGAAAGCCTGTGACGATCACCGCTTCGTCGATCCCATTACGGGCGAGCGCGTCCAACTGCCGGTCGAGCAAGCTACGCCCGGCAAATTCGATCAGGCATTTGGGCCGGTCGTCGGTGAGATGACCAAGGCGCGACCCCTGACCGGCGGCAAGAATGATGGCTTTCATGGGCGCACCGCATCGCGATCAATTGCGGCAGCCATGCGGCAGCCTTATGCAGGTGTGCATGAAAAAGGTCGAAGCGATCATCAAGCCGTTCAAGCTGGACGATGTGAAGGACGC
>JAZKHF010000085.1:0-6801 GCA_040385545.1 Pseudomonadota bacterium | reverse complement strand
ACGGCGGAGAATCAATCCCTCAGCGCGGCGTGACCTTCTTGGCCTTGAGCCGCTCTTCCAGTTCGGAAATCTCCCAATAGTCGTTGCGACTGAAGGGCAGCAGCGGCTTCAGCGCGGCGAAGCTGGCCTTGCCGATAGCGTGACGCAATGCCTCGAGCCGGTCGAATGCCGCACCGGCCTCGACTTCGACCTTTGATACGTCCTCAAGCTGGTCGTGCAGCGCGTCTTCGGCAGTCCAGGCGAGGAAGGTCAGTTGCTCGCAATATTCGCGGATATTCTCGCCCGTCGGCTGGTCGGAGCGGGCCACCAGGGCGGCGATCTTTCGCCCGCTGTCGCCCGCTGGATAACGGCCCGCGCGCCATTCCTCGAGCGCGACCCGGTGCGCCTCTCGCTCCGTCGCCAGCCATTTCTGCGCCTCGACGGCGCCGAACCGGAACATCGCCATGATCAGGAACGGAGCAATCGCCAAGGTGGCAATCATCGCCATCATCGGCTGCGTCGGGAATTGATTGAAGGTGGTGTGGACCGCGACCGCACCGAGATAGCCGGGGACGAACCATGCCAGGTTGAAGTCGAAGTCGGCTACCCGGCCGCGCGTCTCGCGCTCGGCGAATTCGTGCGCCGTCGCCGCCAGAATCGCGACCGCGCAGCCATGCATGACCGCCGTGCCCAGTCCGCGCACCATCCAGGTGGTCGGTGCCAGATCGGGAAAACGGGTCAGATAGACGATATTTTCGACCACCGAGAAACCGGCACCGATGGCGAAGCCGGATATCACCGCGTCGAGCTTGAAGCCGATGCGGTTGAAATAGAACAGGCCGACAATCGCCAGCCCCTTGATGAATTCCTCCACCCACGGCGCCGCGAACCGACTGTAATTGGAGTAACCGAGCGGAAGCTGGTCGAGAAAGATGCCACTGACCGGATAGGCGACCGCTGCGGTGACGCCGCCGAGGGCGAGCAGGCCAAGCGTTTCCCATGTCGTCATCAGCTTGAACACGTCGAGCCAGATGAACATCATCAGCATGACCAGCACGGGCACCAGGGCCACCGACCAATTGGTTAGCTGAAGAATCATCAACGCTACCCTTACATGATTTTTAGCGACGCCAGCAGTTCGGTTTTTTGATAGCGACCGTCGGCGAAACCGGCGGCGGCGCCAACCGAAAATATCATCGGCAGTCGAAGCGCGACGGTGAAGTTGAGATCGACCTGCCCGCCGACATTTGCGTAATTGTGGTTCTTGCCGCCCGCGTCGCGGGTCAACATGGTGCCCGCAAACAAAGCAGGACGAAGGTAGCTGAGATAGATGGCGGGTGTACCGATTTCGGCGAAGCGGATCGGCGGCAGATTAATCTCTCCGGTCAGCTTGGCGAAGCGACGGGCACTGATCTGGTCGATTTCAAAACCAGGAAAGCTCTCGATCTCGCGGTAGCGTTTCTCGGGCCGGTTATCGACGTAATTGTTGCGGAACGATCCGAAGTAGAAGCTGCCGAGCGGGCTTTGCGCCTTGCCCCCGGCGATCCCGGCATGGGCGTAAATCCAGGCCGAGGCGTTCGGAAATGGCAAGGGGACGCCATAGTCCAAGCTAAGCTGGAGCTTGGGATAGGCCTTGTTTTCGGCAAAGTCGCTGGTCGCGATCGCGCGCCAGGCGACGCCTTTCTCGTGATCGACCCCTCCAAGCGACTTTCGGGTGTTGGTATATTTGACCCCGCCCTCGAGCGAAAAGACATTCTTGGGGCTGCTGATATTCTGCGCCGAGGGTAGCTGCGCAAGGCCGAAATAGGCCGCCACTGAGCCGAAGAAATCGAGCTGGCGCGGGGGATCGTAGACCTTCGTCTTGTTCCAGCTGAAGATGAAGGCGTCGCCCTTGCGGCTGCGCTCGACCGGGCCGAACAGGTCGTAAAAATCGGCACCATTATGCTTATATTCGAAGCTCCAGTTGAGCGTCTTATATTTCAAGCCGACATGCAGCCGCTCGCGATTGGGCAGATGGCCGAATGGCGAATAGCTGATCGTCGCGTCGAACTGGCTGAACTGCATCGGGTCTTCAAAATGGAAATAATAGCCCGGCGAGATTACACCCTGATATCCCTCCACGATCGGATAGGCGGCGGCGAGCTTCATCCGCTTGGTCGGACGATATTTGCCACGTTCGGTCACGAGCGGATCGAGGTCGATCCTAGCCGGTGAGCCAACGCCCCATTCCTTCAGTTCGGGATGCGCCTTGATCACCTTGGTGCCGAGGAACTCGACCGTGCCAAGGTCGTCGCGCTTTTGCGGCACGATCCGCGCGGGGGTCAGGCCAGCGCCGGTATATTCATAGACCAGCATCGACCCGTCGGGTTGCGGCAAGGGGCGGAAGAAGCCGGTCGAGGCGTTGCTGACCACGTCATATTTCTGAGTCGCGATATCGAAGGTGAAAATGTTCGACACGCCGGTGTAATAGGCCGTGCCGACCAGCGATTTGCCGTCGGGCGAGAAGGTGAACGTCTCCGGCGTCGAAGGCGGCAGGTCGAGACGCGCGACTTGCTGCGGCCCATTGCCGGAGAGCAGGCTTTCGGTCGTCCAGACGCGGACCGACTGCTTGCCATCGATCTCCCCGAAGCTGGCTGCGACCAAATTGCCGTCGGGCGAGATGTCGAGATCGAACGGGGTCTGGCCGTAATCGAAGGTGTGGACCTGGTTGAAGCCGGCATAAGGCTGAGGAATGCGGACGATCGTAGCGAAACCGTTCTGGTGGCGGATCCCCCAGATGGTCTTGTCGGCCGGATTGACCACCAGATCGCCGATCCGGGCATCGCGCAGCAACATGCGCTTTTTGCCGCTGTCGATGTCGACCTCCATCAGGTCGCGGAAAGCGTAATTATCCTCCGTGTAATAGGCCTTCCGAGACGCTTCGTCGAAGGCGAGGCTGGTCACCTTGTAGAGCATCATGCCCTTGATTTCCTGCAGCTTGCGAAGCTTGCCGGAGCTGAGGTCCATGGTGCCCACGAACCCGATCGTGCCGGGGTAGCGGAAGGCGGCAACCAGGCTATTGGTTTTGGTGTCGACGAAGCCGCGGCTGATCGACCCCAGGCCGATCGGCGAAAGGTGGGTGACTTCGGTCAGCGGATAGGCCGAGAGCTTGGCCAACTGCTCCGTCTGGAACCTTTTCTCGAATGTGATCCAGTCGGCCCAGGCATCGTCCAGCCTGCGGTCGAACACGTTGCGGAACTGGGCGGCATAGAACGCCTTGCTGTCCTCGTCGCGGCCAAGCCATTCGACCACCTTCTTCGGCCCGTAGGTCAGTCCGAGCCAGTTGAAGAAACGCGTGCCGTAAAGATAGTCGTTGACCCCGACCTGAAAATCGACGGCCGTACCTTCGGATTCCAGCCCGAGCGGAGAATAGAATTTGTCGCCGTCGCGGACTTTGGCGCGGAACACCATTTCGTCATAGGCGCCCTGCGCGCGGCCCAGCCCTCCCGCCATCCATGTTTCGAAGAATACCGCCGATCCTTCGAGATACCAGCGCGGGACCGCGTTGCGCGGGGTGGCGAGGTAATTCCACAGAATCGATTCGGGATGCTGCTGAATCGGCATCGGCTTGCCGCGCAGGAAGCGGCGGAAGCCGGCATCGCGCTTGTTCCACACATCCATCGTCGCGACGTGGGCAAGCTCGTGATTGGTCAGCGTGAAGAAGCGCTCACCCGGGGTGAAGGTTTCCATCGACACCGACAAAGGCGCAACATCGAGCAAAACGGCATTGTTGGGGGAGGAGCGGGCGGCGGCATTGCCGTAATCGCCGAAATCCTTGAGCAGCAGGGTCGTGCGATCCCACGGCGTCCAGTTGAAGGTCTTCTTGTGGAAGACGAGCGCATTCTCGAACGCGCGCGCGATATAGGGTGTCAGATACGTCTGGACCGGGTCGAAATAGAGCAGGCTGAGGTTTTTGGTCTCGAGTGTCGACAGGTCGATCCCCGATGCATCGGGGGGGACGCGATCCGGGCCCTGGGCGTCTTCTTCCAAGGGCTCGATCGGCGGCGGCGCGTCCGGCGCGGCGACTGGCTCGACCAACGTCGTGGTGTCGGGTGGCGGCGGCAGGGGTTCGGGCGACTGCTGCGAATAAGCGGTTGTGGCCGCGCTGCTCAGCAACGCGGCCACGCACCCCCTGATGACTTGGCGAGTACGCCGCCGTGCCCCCGTCATTGCCCCCCTTTTCGGCCAGTTGGCCGTTCGCGTTACCGGGCTGCGATCGCCTGCGAAAAGCCCGGGCTTTGCAGGGCGGCGGCGAAGCTTGCATTCATCGCCAGTGCCTGGAAGTTCGGATTACGGCCGAGCGCCTGGAAGGCTTGGGCATTGCGAGCAAAGGCCTGCAGCGCCGCGGGGTTCCGGGCCAATGCCGCAAACGCCTGCGGATTGGCGGCCATCGCCGAGAAGGCCTGTGGATTGCGCGCCATCGCCGCCATCGCCTGCGGATCCATCCGACCCTGCGCCGCCATTTGCGCCGCCGCGGCCTGCGAATTGAACGCCTGCGCCGCGCGGGCCGAGGCGGCGAGGCCATTGGCATCGCGAGCCATCGCCTGGAACGCCTGGGCATTGCGCGCCATGGCATCGAGCGCCTGGGCGCTCATCGCCGCCTGGAATGCCTGCGCGTTGGACGCAAGGGCATTGAAGGCATTGGCATTGCGTGCCAGCGCCGAAAAAGCCTGCGCATCACGGGCGAGTGCCGACATCGCCGCGCTATCCCGTGCCAACGCCTGGAATGCCTGGGCATCGCGGGCCATGGCTGCGATCCCGGCCGGATTGCGCGCCGCCGCCGCAAAGGCATTGGCATCGCGACCGTAAGCCGAGAAGGCATTGGCATTGCGCGCCATCGCCGCAAACGCCTGTGGATGGCGGGCGAGAGCCGCGAACGCCTGCGGATGCTGGGCCAAGGCGGCGAACGCCTGCGGCTGCAGCGCGAGCGCATTGAACGCTTGGGCATTCATCGCCATCGCCGATGCGGCATTTGCGTCGAAGGCATTGGCGGCGCGGCCTTGCGAGGCAAAGGCCTGCGCCGAGCGCGCGGCCGCCGAAAGGCCTTGCGCGTTGCGCGCCAGTGCCTGGAAGGCATCGGCATTCCGGGCCAAGGCGTCAAACGCTTGTGCGTCCCGCGCCAAGGCCGACATCGCTGCGGCGTCACGAGCTAGCGCCTGGAAGGCCTGCGCCTGACGCGCCATGGCGGTCACGCCGGCCGGGTTGCGCGCCGCGGCGGCAAAGGCATTGGCGTCCTTCGCATAAGCGGCAAACGCCTGCGGATCGCGGGCCATTGCCTCAAATGCTTGCGGATGCCGCGCCAGTGCATCGAATGCATTGGCATGGCGGGCCATGGCTGCAAACGCTTGAGCATCGCGCGCATTTGCCACGCGGCCAGCAGCGGACGCGGCCTCGGCATTTTTGGCGAGTGCCGCAAACGCCTGCGGATCACGGGCGAGAGCGGCGAAGGCTTGCGGGTTGGCGGCCATGGCCGACATCGCCTGCGGGTTGCGCGCCAACGCAGCGAACCCTGGATCCTTCGCCATGGCGCGGAACTGCGGGTCCTTGGTCATCACTTCGAACGCGTCGGACTGCATCAGTTGCGGAACCGAGGTGTCGCCGAGCGTGACGTCGCCTTCCCCGACTTGCGACGCGACATAGCGTTCGGCGGGTGCGATCGTGCCTTCGCTCGGGCCGAGCGGCGGATAAACGCGGCCGAGGCCATAGGCGCCGGCGGCGATGAGCACGACAAGCGCGCCCGATGCCAGGAATTTGCGGTTGTTCACGGTAGTGGCGGTCATGAGTTCCCCCTTTAGAACAGTCGCTATTGTTTAACATAAATTAACCAGAGTCAATGATTCATGCATGTTTGCCGCATCAATCCGGGCCATGACGAAGGCTTGCCGCGCCAAGACGAATGCGCCCAAAAGCGGGAATTCCTGCCTGACAGGCAACCCGATTGATCAAAGGCGCGTTTCGATTCGGCTATGTATCGACCTGTTCCATCCCCGCGTGAACGCGCCGCCACGGTCGGACTGGTGATCCTGCTGCATCTCGCGATCGCGTTCGCCTTGCTCAATCTGTCGGGTACGGTGCGATTGGCACCGCCAGATGCCTTGACCCAGTTGATCGATGTGAATGTCGAACCGCCCCCGCCGATCGTCACGACCGAGCCGGAAACCGAGAAGGCCAAAAAGGCGGAGGGCGCGGCGTCCGCGAAGAATATCGAGAGCGAAGCGACCCCCGTGGTTGCACCCGAGCCGATGATCCCGGTGCCGAGCCCCAACCCGATCACCGCATCGCCGACGCCGCGGCAGGGGGCGGAGGCGACGCAAGGCGCGGCGGACGTGGTCGGGCCGGGCACCGGTGCGGGGGGCAGCGGCACCGGGACCGGCAGCGGCGGCGCGGGCAACGGGCCTGGCGGCGGCGGCAACGGGTTCGCGGTAGTCCGCACCCGGCTGGCGACGCGGCCGCTGACCCGCCGCGATTTCACGCCTGACATGCTCGACCGCTGGCCGCGCGGCAGGCCAGTCAATATGCGCTTCCGGGTCGATGCGGAGGGGCGTATCATCCAGTGCATCGTCGATATCGGGACTGGCGACGCACAGCTCGATTCGACCGTCTGCGCCACCGCGCAGGCGCGGCTGCGCTTCTACCCGGGCATGAATCGCGATGGCCAGCGGGTTGCGGATTGGGCCGGCTATGGGCAAAGGCCGCTCAACTGATTCAGCGAAATGGACGTGCAATGATCGAAGCCGAATGGTGGGACTATGAGACGCTCGACGAGCTGGCCGAGGCGGTGGC